>NZ_CP009433.1 GCF_000960995.1 Burkholderia glumae LMG 2196 = ATCC 33617
AGGCTCAGGTAGAAGCTGCCCGGTACGAGGATCTCGCCGGACAGCCGGTGGTCGCGCAAGAACGCGTGGCTGCGCGCGCTACAACGCTGCTCGAATACGATCGAACCGTCCGCGACGTCGACGCGTGCGCCAAGTCCGGCCACCTCGACGCCAGGCGCAACGCCGGCAGCCTCGGCACCGTCCGGTTCGACCCAGTAGCGCTTGCGCTGGAACGGATAGGTCGGCAGCGCAACTTTGACTGGCCGCTCGACGCGGTGCAGCGACTCCCAGTCCAATACCGCGCCGCGCACATACAGTGCCGCCGCACTCTCCAGCATCTGCTCGACTTCCCCGCGCCCCGGGCGCAGGCTCGCCAACGACACCACCTCGCTGTCCGGCCCCAGCGTCTGCCGCGCCAGCGCCGTCAGCGTCGGACGCGCGCCGATTTCCAGCACCACATCCACCCCATGCCCCACCAGCGCCTCGATCCCGAGACCAAACCGCACCGGCGCACGTGTATGCGCCAACCAGTACCCCGCCCCCGCCACTTCCTCGCCCGACACCGCGCCGCTCACGTTCGACACCAGCGGCATCTGCGGTGCCGACAGCTGCGTCGCCTTCAACTGCGCCTCGTACGCCTCCAGCATCGGCTCCACCAGCGGCGAGTGAAACGCATGCGAGCCCGGCAGCCGATCCGTGCGTACCCCCTCCCGCTCCAGCCGCACGCGCAACGCCTCGATCCGTTCCGACGGCCCCGCCACCACCTGCTGCAACGGCCCGTTGAGCGCGGCGATCACCAGCCCGTCCCCCTGCTCCGCCAGCCGCTCGCTTAACGTCGCCGCGTCCAGCATCACCGACAGCATCGCCCCGCCTGCGCAACGGCTCTGCATCAGCCGGCCGCGGCTCGCCACCAGCTTCAGCCCCGCCTCCAGCGTCAACACCCCCGCCGCCTGCGCCGCCATGTACTCGCCCAGGCTGTGTCCCATCACCACCTGCGGCGTCACTCCCCAACTCTCCCACGTCCGCCTCAACGCATAACCCAGCGCGAACAGCGCCGGCTGCGTGTAGTCCGTGCGGTCCAGCAGCGCAGTCGACGCCCCGTACAGCACCTCCAGCAGCCCGACCTCCAACTCGCCTTCCAGCACGCTCGCGCATTCGTCCAGCGCCGCCTTGAATACCGGCTCGCACTGGTACAGCTCCCGGCCCATTCCCCCATATTGCGAACCCTGGCCCGTGAACAGCATCGCCACCCGAGGCCGGCGATTCCGGTACACCCCGCGCAACAGCGCTGGCTGTTCGCCACCCTCGCCGAACCCACGCAGCCGCGACACCAGCTCCGCTCGCTCGCGCACCACCCATGCCGCGCGCTGCTCGAACGCGCTGCGCCCCGTGTTCGCCGTGTAGCAGATCGACGCCAGATCCGCCGAGCCTTGCTCCACAAACGAGGCATAACGCTTCGACAGCGCGCGCAGGGCTTCCTCGCTGCGCGCCGACAGCGTCAGCACCTGCGCGCCGCGGCCCGTGCTCACCGCCTCGCGCACCACCTCCGGTACCGATTCCAGGATCGCGTGCGCATTCGTACCGCTGAAGCCGAACGAACTCACGCCGATCATCTTTAGCGGTGCGTCGTTTTCCATCAAACGCGTCGGCACCGCCAGCCCGCTGCCGGCCCAGTCGAAACGGGGGTTCGGATCCGCGAAGTTGAGGCTCGCGGGTACTCGCTGGTGCTGGAGCATCAGCACCGATTTGATCAGCCCCGCGATGCCCGCGGCGGCCTCCAGATGGCCGATGTTGGTTTTCACCGAACCGACAAGCAGCGGCTGCTGCGCGGTGCGTCCGCGCCCGTAGACCTTCGACAGCGCGGCCAGCTCAATCGGGTCGCCGAGCGGGGTGCCCGTGCCATGCGCCTCGACATAGCCAACCGCACCGGCTTCGACGCCGGCGTCCTTCAGCGCGGCTTCCAGCAGGCGCTCCTGCGCCCGGCCGTTCGGCACGGTCAGCCCGCTGCTCGCGCCGTCATGATTGATCGCCGTGCCGCGAATCACCGCCAGGATCCGGTCACCATTCGCGCGCGCGTCGTCGAGCCGCTTCAGCACGATCACGCCGGCCCCTTCGCCCCGCAGATAGCCGTCGGCTGCCGCATCGAACGTGTGGCAGCGGCCGGTCCGCGACAGCGCCCGGATCTTGCAGCAGAACACCGTGGACAGCGGCGACAGCATCAGCGCGACGCCGCCCGCGAGCGCCATGCCGCATTCACCCATGCGCAGGCTCTGGCACGCCTGGTGGACCGCGACCAGGCTCGCCGAGCACGCCGTGTCGACAAGCATCGTCGGCCCCTCGACGCCAAGCACGTAGGCGAGCCGGCCCGCCGCGATGCTCGGTGTGTTGCCGAGGCCCGCGTACGCATCGACACGCCGCGCGTCACGCCCAAACGCGAGCCGCTCGTAATCATGCCAGCTCACGCCCATGAAAACGCCGCACGAGGCCCCCCGAACCGCGCTCGGCGCGATTCCGGCGTGCTCGAGCGCTTCCCAGCCCACCTCCA
Organism: Burkholderia glumae LMG 2196 = ATCC 33617; assembly: GCF_000960995.1. Classification (NCBI taxonomy): domain Bacteria; kingdom Pseudomonadati; phylum Pseudomonadota; class Betaproteobacteria; order Burkholderiales; family Burkholderiaceae; genus Burkholderia; species Burkholderia glumae. The sequence goes on from NZ_CP009433.1 coordinate 2,525, forward strand.
GCAACAGCCGTTGCTGAGGATCGAGCGACACGGCCTCGCGCTCCGAGATGCCGAAGAACGCCGGGTCAAAGCCGTCCACCGCATCCAGGAAACCGCCGCGCCGCACGTACATCTTGCCCGGTGCCTCCGGATCGGGATCGAAGAAATGGTCAATGTCCCAGCGGTCCGCGGGACTCTCCGTCGTCACGTCCCGACCGTTCGATAGGACCTCCCAGAAGGCGTCCGGGCCCGCGACGTCGTGCGGAAAACGGCAGCCGATGCCGACGATCGCGATTGGCTGGCGCTGGGCCCGCTCGAGTGCCTCAACCCGCTCGCGCGCGAGCTTGAGCGCCTGCGCGATCCGTTGCTGTGTGGTAGTCACCTTGATGTCCCCATATCAGTGCGCGTGCCGCTCAACGGCGCAGCGACGCCTCGAGGCGCGCCAGTTCCGCATCGACATCGTCCACGGCTTCCGCGGCCGCCGGCTCCGGACTCCCGATCCCCGCCGCCGGCACGGCTTCGTCCGCCGCCGGCGCGCGCGCAGCCTTTAGCCGCTCGAACAGGAAGTCGGCGCCGAGTTCGACGTTGCCGTAGTCGAACGCGAAGGTCGCCGGCAATGACAGTCTCAGGTCGCGCTGCACCTTGCTGCGAAACTCGACGGCGGCCAGCGAATCCAGCCCGAGTTCCAGGAAGCCACGAGTCGGCGCGACCTCCTCGGCGGAGCGGCCGAGCATCACCGCGATCTGCGCCTGCAGATAGATCGCCAGCGCGTCGCGCAAGGCCGGCAGCGCCAGCGCGTCGAAGCGGTCGCGCTCGTCGTGGGTCGCGACGCGTGCGGTGTCGGCCGCCTCCGTCGGGAGCCAGTCGGCGAGCAGCTTGCGCACGCCTTCGGACGGTTCCGTCTGCGCGTAGCGCTGCCAGTCGTCGTTACCGATCACGACCGTGGCCACGTCGGCGCGCCGTGCCGCTTCGATGTGTTTCAGAAGCTCGTCCGGCGCCAGCAGCTGCAGGCCGCGCGCGGTGGCCTTGTCGCGATGCGCGCGATCGAGCGAGGCTGCCATGCCGACTTCCGCGAACGGCCCCCACTGGATACTCGTTGCCGGCAGCCCGAGAGTGCGGCGGGCACCGACGAGCGCGTCGAGGTATGCGTTCGCCGCCGCATAATTTGCCTGCCCGGCAGTACCGAACAGCGCGCTGATTGACGAGAAACAGACGAAGCAGTCGAGCGGCGCGTCGAGGCTCAGTGCATGCAGGTTGAGTGCGCCCGCGACCTTCGCGTGGAGCGGCACCGCAAACTCCGCCCAGGATTGGCCGCCCAGCACCCCGTCGCGCAGCGCGCCGGCCGCATGGAAGATGCCCTTAAGCGGAAACGGGCCGGATAGCACGGTCTCATGCCATGCGAGGCGCATCGCCGCAGGATCGGCGACGTCGCAGCGAGCCAGATCGACCGTGCAGCCCAGCTGACGCAGTGCGTCGATTGCGGTGGTCGCGGCAGCGTCAGGGGCGCCGCGCGACATCAGCACGAGCCGCTTGACGCCGGCCTTCGCGAGTTGCTGCGCAAGGCGCAAGCCCAGGCCGCCCAGCCCGCCAGTGATCAGATAGCTGCCGTTCGACTCCAGCGAAGGCGCGTCCCGGCGGGCTGGTTTCACGCGCCCAAGGCGGGCGGCATGCACCGCGCCGTCCCGAATCGCAAGCTGCAGTTCGTCAGGTGCGGCGTGCAGCAGCGGCGCCAGTGCGGCGGCCGGGTCGGCCGTCGCCGGATCCAGGTCGATCGTACGGCACCCCCATTCCGGATGCTCGGCAGCGACTACGCGCGCGAGTCCGATCAGCGTCGCCTGTGCCGCGCGCTCAACGTTCAGCGTACCGCCAGGCTCTTGCGCGCCACGGGTGATGAAGTTCACCCGAACCGGTCTGTCGACCTGCGTCAAGGCGCCGACGAGTGCGAGTGCGCCACCGCACAGCTGCGCTTGAACGGCGAGCGCATCGGCCGGCACCTCGGCCCCCACGCCGAGGTCCAGCGCGCGCAGGTCCACGACCTGCAGTGTGCCCTGGCCCGCACGCGCCGCGGCCGCGCGCAGCGTGTCACGCCATGCCGCCTCGCTCGCCGGATCGGCCAGCGCCACGGTCAGTTCGTCGCTGGTGTGCGATGCCGCATCGATTCGCAGGCAGCGCACACCCACGCCGCGCAATCGGGCGGCCAGCGCCGCACCGGCTCCCGCGCCGTCGCCGGCGATCAGCACGCAGTCGTCGGCCGGCAGCGGCGAAATCACCAGATCGTCGAGGCGCTGCCAACGGGGCGCGAACAGACGATCCGTTCCGTCACCCTGCAACAGCGTATGCACCGCGCTTCGATGCAAACGGCGCACCTCGAAGCCACGCACGTGCGCAATCACACGCCCCGAGTCCTCGAACACCCGGATATCCGCAGTCACGCCGTTTTCTTCACCCTCACCTTGTCGGACGATCCGTGCATGGACCCACAGGCGGTCGGTGGTGGGGCGGCCGTACAGACGATAGCTGTCGATGCTGAACGGCACATAGATGTAGTCCGTCTTCAGCAACTCCTCGGTTGCGAACTGCCAGCAGCTGTTGAGCAGTTGGAAACCCGATTCGACGAGGCCGGCGTGGAACGGCCCGTCGATCGGTTCGAGCAGCGCCGGCAAGCGCGTGCGACACAGCGCCTCCGCGTCACCGCGCCAGATCTCGTCGATCCATCGGAATGAATTGCCCGTGTCCATGCCGGGAATCCACACTTTTGAATAGAAATCGGCGCCCGACAGGTAGTCCGCGCAGCGCGCCTTGACCCCCTCCAGCTCCGATGCGTCCGGAGCCGGCGGCAGCGCGCGCGGGCCGCGAATGCTGCGGGCCTCGACATGCAGGGTCCACGCCGCGTCGTCGGCGGGATCGCGTTGCGGTGCGAGCGTGACCATCTCGATCGCATGCGACTGACCGGCCGCCGGCCGCATCACGATCTGCACCGAGCGCCGTCCCGCCTCGGGCATCACAAACGGCCGCAGGAACAGAATTTCGTCAACGACGCAGCCGGCCTCGCCGTAGACCGCCTCGGCGGCGGCCAGGAACATCGCGATATGCGATGCGCCGGGTACGACCATCGCGCCAAACAGGCGATGGTGGTCCACATAGGCAGGCCAATCCGGACGGAATTCCGCCTCGAAGCGGACCTCGGCCGAACGCGGCAGCTTCAGGCGCCGGCCGAGCAGCGTGTGCAGGCCGTTCTCTTCGGACGCCGCATGCCGGTGCGCGGATACATCGGCGTGTTGGCTCGCGTCGACCCAGTAGCGCTTGCGCTGGAACGGATAGGTCGGCAGCGCAACCTTGATCGGCCGCTCGACGCGGTGCAGCGACTCCCAGTCCAATACCGCGCCGCGCACATACAGTGCCGCCGCACTCTCCAGCATCTGCTCGACTTCCCCGCGCCCCGGGCGCAGGCTCGCCAACGACACCACCTCGCTGTCCGGCCCCAGCGTCTGCCGCGCCAGCGCCGTCAGCGTCGGACGCGCGCCGATTTCCAGCACCACATCCACCCCATGCCCCACCAGCGCCTCGATCCCGAGACCAAACCGCACCGGCGCACGTGTATGCGCCAACCAGTACCCCGCCCCCGCCACTTCCTCGCCCGACACCGCGCCGCTCACGTTCGACACCAGCGGCATCTGCGGTGCCGACAGCTGCGTCGCCTTCAACTGCGCCTCGTACGCCTCCAGCATCGGCTCCACCAGCGGCGAGTGAAACGCATGCGAGCCCGGCAGCCGATCCGTGCGTACCCCCTCCCGCTCCAGCCGCACGCGCAACGCCTCGATCCGTTCCGACGGCCCCGCCACCACCTGCTGCAACGGCCCGTTGAGCGCGGCGATCACCAGCCCGTCCCCCTGCTCCGCCAGCCGCTCGCTTAACGTCGCCGCGTCCAGCATCACCGACAGCATCGCCCCGCCTGCGCAACGGCTCTGCATCAGCCGGCCGCGGCTCGCCACCAGCTTCAGCCCCGCCTCCAGCGTCAACACCCCCGCCGCCTGCGCCGCCATGTACTCGCCCAGGCTGTGTCCCATCACCACCTGCGGCGTCACTCCCCAACTCTCCCACGTCCGCCTCAACGCATAACCCAGCGCGAACAGCGCCGGCTGCGTGTAGTCCGTGCGGTCCAGCAGCGCAGTCGACGCCCCGTACAGCACCTCCAGCAGCCCGACCTCCAACTCGCCTTCCAGCACGCTCGCGCATTCGTCCAGCGCCGCCTTGAATACCGGCTCGCACTGGTACAGCTCCCGGCCCATTCCCCCATATTGCGAACCCTGGCCCGTGAACAGCATCGCCACCCGAGGCCGGCGATTCCGGTACACCCCGCGCAACAGCGCTGGCTGTTCGCCACCCTCGCCGAACCCACGCAGCCGCGACACCAGCTCCGCTCGCTCGCGCACCACCCATGCCGCGCGCTGCTCGAACGCGCTGCGCCCCGTGTTCGCCGTGTAGCAGATCGACGCCAGATCCGCCGAGCCTTGCTCCACAAACGAGGCATAACGCTTCGACAGCGCGCGCAGGGCTTCCTCGCTGCGCGCCGACAGCGTCAGCACCTGCGCGCCGCGGCCCGTGCTCGCCGCCTCGCGCACCACCTCCGGTACCGATTCCAGGATCGCGTGCGCATTCGTACCGCCGATCCCGAACGAACTTACGCCGGCAACGCGCACGCCGCCCTCGGGGCTCCAGGCGCGCAACTGCGTATTGACAAAGAACGGGCTTGCGTCGAACGGAATATCCGGGTTGGTCTGCGTGCAGTGCAGGCTCGGCGGGATCTCGCCGTGAAATACCGTGAGGACCGCCTTGATCAACCCGGCGACGCCCGCCGCCTGATCGAGGTGTCCGATGTTGGTCTTGACCGAGCCGATCGCGCAGAAGCCGGTGTCCTCGGTCGATGCGCGGAACGCCTGCGTCAGCGCGGCGATCTCGATCGGATCGCCGAGCGGCGTCGCCGTGCCATGCGCCTCGACGTAGCCGATCGCGCGTGGATCGACACCAGCCACCGCGTGCGCCTCCATGATTGCGGCTGCCTGACCGTCGACGCTCGGTGCGGTGTAGCCGACCTTGCCGGAGCCGTCGTTGTTGATCGCCGTTCCCTTCACCACCGCATAGATGCGGTCCCCGGCCGCGAGCGCGTCGTCGAGCCGTTTCAGCACGACCACGCCAGCGCCGCTGCCAAACACGGTGCCCGCGCCCTGCCTGTCGAATGCACGACAATGCCCGTCGGGCGACGCCACCATCCCTTCCTGGTACAAATAGCCGATACGATGCGGAACGTGGATGCAGACCCCGCCGGCGAGCGCCCCGTCACACTCTCCGCGCAACAGGCTTTGCGCGGCCAGATGCACGGCGACCAGCGAAGTCGAGCAGGCCGTCTGCACGTTGACGCTTGGACCGTGCAGGTTCAAGCGGTAGCTGACCCGCGTCGGCAGGTGATCCTTCTCGTTGCTGATGCGGATCTGGAAGGCCGCCGCCGGTGCAGAGTCCGATTCGAGCGGCGCGAGTATCGATTTGTGATAGCCGCTCGCGTCCGAGCCCGCGAATACGCCAATCCTGTCCCCCTCCTTTTGCGGATCGATGCCGGCATCCTCGAGCGCCTGCCACGCGCATTCGAGAAAGATCCGCTGCTGTGGATCGAGCAGCTCGGCTTCGCGCGGGCTCATGCCGAAGAAGGTCGCGTCGAACTGGTCAATGTCGTCGAGCACGAAGCCCGCGCGTACGAAGTTCGGATCGGCGAGCAGCGCCGGCGAGACGCCCGCCTCGCGCAGCTCGGCCTCGCTGAATTCCGTGCGCGATTCGACGCCTTCGCGCAGGTTGCGCCAGAATGCATCGACGCTCGACGCGCCCGGTACCCGCACCCCGATCCCGACCACGGCAACGCTCGCCGAGCCCACCGGCGTCTCGCCCCGGCCGCGTCCGCATGGCCGGACAACGGCACCGGCCGGCTTGCCGCGCGCGTCGAGATAGGCGGCCAGCCCGGCCACGGTTGGATTGCGGAAGAACTCGATGCGCGGCACGCGCGTGCCGAACGCCTGCTCGATCTTCTGCTGCATCTGCAGCAGCAACACCGAATGGCCACCGAGATCGAAGAAATTGATATCGACGTCCACCTCGGGTGTGCGCAGCACATCCCGCCAGATCGCCTGCACGCGCTCGAGCGTCGATCCGTGCGCCGCAGCCTGGGGCGCAGACGACGCCGCGCGGGTGAGTGCCGGCAGCCGATTGCGGTCGACCTTGCCGTTGTCGGTCAATGGCACCCGCTCGATGGGCACGAACCCCGCCGGAATCATGTAGTCGGGCAGTGTGCGGCGCAGACCCTCGCGCCACTGCGCCGAGCGGTCCGCGGCCGCGCCCTCGTCATGCACGACGTAAGCGACGAGTCGCTGGTCGTGCTCATCGAGGCGTTCGACCATGGCCACCGCCTGGCGCACGCCCGGCAGCGCGGCCAACGCGGCCTCGACGTCGCCCAGCTCAATCCGGAAGCCGCGCAGCTTCACCTGGTTATCGAGCCGCGCGAGCCAGCGGATCGCACCGCTCGCGCTCGCCCGCACCAGGTCACCGGTGCGATACAGCCGAACCGCGCGATCGCCGTCGAACGCCATCTCGACGAATCGGTCCCGCGTCAGCGAATCGCGACCGTGGTAGCCGTCGGCGAGGCCCGCACCGCCGATATATAGCTCGCCGGCCACACCGGGCGGCACCGGCGCGCCGTGTGCGTCGAGGATGTGCAACTGCACATTGCGCAGCGGCGTGCCGATCGCCACGAAGCCGTGGTCGCGCACTTCATGCCAGGTGGCCCACACGGTCGCCTCTGTCGGCCCGTAGACATTGCACAGGCGGCCCACCAGCGGACGCAGCGCATGTGCGAGAGGCTGGTCGAGCGCTTCGCCGCCGCATACGGCGGTCAGGTCGTGTTTGCCACGCCATTGCGAGGCGATCAGCAGCCGCCACGTAGCCGGGGTTGCCTGCAGCACGCGCACCCGCGCCTCTTCGATCCTGCTCGCCAGCGCCAGCGGGTCCGCCGTTTCGTCGCGGCTGGCAAGCCATACGCGGCCGCCGGCGACCAGCGGCACGAACAGCTCCGCGAACGCGATGTCGAACATCGGCGTGGTCACGGCCAGCCACGTCTCGTCGGTCTGCAGGCCGCTGCGCTCGAGCATCGCGAGCAGCAGGTTGACGGCCGCGCGATGGGCGACGCGGACACCCTTGGGCTGTCCCGTCGAACCCGAGGTGTAGATCACGTAGGCGATCGCGGCTGGATCGCCATCGCTGAAGTCGGTGCTCGCGTCGTCGCCGGCCGAGCCTTCCAACAAGGCGTCCAGCGTAACCTGCGGGTGCGCGCCGTCGGCCGTCGCTTCCGCGATCACGAGCCGGACGTCGGCGTTCTCCAGGATGAAATCGCGGCGCGCTGCCGGGTAGCCGGGGTCCAGCGGGACGTACGCGCAGCCGGCCGTCATCACGCCGAGCAGCGCGCTGAGCAGATCGACCCGGCGCTCCACGCACACCGCCACGCGCTCGCCCGGCTGGACCCCGCGTGCGCGAAGCGCGCGGGCGACCCGCGCCGCGCGCTGCAACAGTTCGCGATAACTCAGCCGCTGCGTCGCCGTCTCGACAGCGATCGCATCCGGCGCCCGCTCCGCGGCCTCACGGATCAGCGCGCTGACCGTCAGATCGGGAATCTCCGCCACCGGGCCGCGCAGCGTGTCACGCCACGCAGCAAGCGCATGCGCCGGCCACAATGGCAGCTCGCCGACCGGCGTGGCCACTGCATCCGCCAACGCAGTGGCCGCGCCAAGCCAGCTCGTCAGCATGCCCGCGATCGTCGCGGCTTCGTAGCGATCCTCGTCGTAGTCGCACTCGAGCAGGAGTGCGTCCGCGCGGCGGATCAGCATGAAATTGACCTCGCTGTCGACGAACAGCACATCGGCATCGTCCAGCGCCGCCTCAGTCAGCGCCGCCACGGCGAGATCAGCGGGCAAGCCGGTGAACGACGCCGTGACCGAAGCAGGCATTCGTTCGGCGTCATGCGGCGTGCGCTGATCGAGGGCGTCACGGGTCGCACGGAACAGCACATCGGCCGAGGCTGCCGGCGCGACGTCGAGCGTCAGGCGCGTTCGCGCCGGCTCGCTCCGCGCATCGGCACACGTGATCAGATCGAGCGGCACGCTGCGCTGGTCCGCATAGCGGGCCAGCGTCATGCCAAGCGCCGCGAGCCAGAGTGTCGTCTCCGCATAGCCGTCTTGTCGCGCCCGTACGCCGACCGCCTCTGCCGCCGCCGCCGGCACGGCCATATCGTGTCGCATCCGGCGGTAGCGGGGCGTGACCGGCGCGGGATAGTCCCGCGGCAGGTCGAGCGGGGGGGGCGTGTGCGTCGAGGGCGTAGTCGTATGTGCGTTCATGGTCGTATCGTCGTGGTCTTCACGCCTTCAGCGTTGCCAGATAATTCCCGATTACCAGCGCGTCAAGGCGTGCTTCCCGAAATGTCTCAACGGCCTCTTCAGCGGTACGCACGATCGGCTGGCCGCGCACGTTGAAGGAGGTATTCAGCAGGATCGGAATGCCCGCCGCATGCTCGAATGATTCGATAAGCTGATAAAAACGCGGATTGCGCTCGGCGAACACCGTCTGCACACGCGCTGAGCCGTCGAAGTGCGTGACGGCAGGCAACGCGTCACGGTGCGCGGCCTTCACGCCGGTCACGTACAGCATGTGCGCGAAGGTCTCCACTTCGCTGCTCCTGACGTCGAAGAACTCCGCTGCACGGTGCGCCAGCACGGCCGGTGCGAACGGCCGAAAGTCTTCGCGCTTCTTCACCAGCGCGTTGACGCGCGCACGCATCGACGGCGAGCGCGGGTCGGCGAGAATGCTGCGATTACCGAGCGCGCGCGGGCCGAATTCCATCGCGCCCTGGAACCAGCCGACGATCTGCTCGTGCGCGAGGAGCTCCGCCGTCATGCGCGCCAGCTCTGCCGTGTCGTCGACGCGGCGCACGTCGAGCCACGGCTTGTCGAGCGCGGCGCAAATCGCACTGTCGTCCTCGTGCGTGCCCCAGAACGGCATGCTCATCGGCTGCATCACCGCATCCGGGTCGTGCGCGCTCTGCACGTAGAGCGCCGCACCGAGCGCCGTGCCGTCGTCGCCCGCAGCGGGCTGCACGAAGGTGCGCTTGAACAGACGGCTGCGCAGCACGACGCCGTTCGCGGTGCAGTTGAGCGCGACGCCGCCCGCCATGCAAAGGTGGCGCGCGCCGGTGCTCGCCCTGAACGTTCGCAGCGTATGCAGCGTCGTGTTCTGCAGCACGGCCTGCAGCGCGGCGGCAAGATCCATGTGGGCCTGGGTGATCGGCTCGTCCGGCAGGCGCGGCTTACCGAACAGCTCCTCGATGACTCGTAGCGACGCGCGATAGGTCGCCATCTCGATCGGTGTCTCGTTCAGCTGCAGGATCGGGATCGTGTAGAAGCCGTCGTCTTGCAGGCGCACCAGCTCGCTCAGCTTCGCGAAGTACGGGCGCGGGTCGCCGTACGGTGCCAGGCCCATCACCTTGTATTCTCCCGAGTTGAAGCGGAACCCGAGGTGCAGCGTAAACAGCCCGTACAGCACGCCGAGCGAATGCCGATGCGACACGCTCGCAACCTGGGTGAGGCGTCCGTTGTGGCCGGTCCAGATCGAGGCGCTCTCGGTCTCGCCCATCCCGTCTGAGACGAACACCAGCGCGTCGTCCATGCCGCTGGGGTAGTAGGCGCTGGCCGCGTGCGCGAGATGATGCGGCACCTGCACGAGCTTCTCGTCCCATGGCCCATCGCCCCAGTGCTCGTTCAGTACGCTCAGTTGCGCGGCACGCGACTGGACCTGCTCGAACTCCGCGCGTATATCACCCGTCTGCGGCAGCGATCCGGCGACGGCATCGTAGGCGAAGCCGTGCGCAATGCGATCGATCTGGTCGAGCCGCAGGCCTGCTTGGGCCAATACCGCGGCAATCGCACCCGCCGGAAAGCGCTCGATGCCCTTGTGGCCGGTGAAGCGCTCTTCCGCCGCCGCCCCGACGATGCCGCCCGGGCCGACCAGCGCCGCGGCGGCGTCCAGCCCTTGCGTGATACGCAGTTCACGGCGCTGGATATCTGGGTAGCGCCGCTCGCGAAACGAAATGGCGCGGTCCAGCCCGCTAATCCCAAGGACATGCATGACGGCCTCTCGTGAAGAAATTCGAATTGTGTCGGGTCAACGCGCACGCTCGGGCAGCGCACCCAGCCTCGTGATCAGATGCTCATCTCGCTCGAGTGTCGGGTTAGGTGTCGTCAGCAGCCGGTCGCCCATGAACACCGAGCCGGCACCGGCCAGGAAGCACAGCGCCTGCAGTTCATCACTCATGTGATCCCGGCCCGCCGACAGGCGGACCACCGATTCCGGCATCAGAATCCGGGCGACCGCGATCGTGCGCACGAACTCCAGCCCGTCGACGCCGTCGGCGTCGGCCAGCGCGGTGCCAGGAACCCGCATCAGCGAATTGATCGGCACCGACTCGGGATGGATCGGCAGGTTCGAGAGGGTCTGCAGCATGCCGATACGGTCGTCGCGGCTTTCGCCCATGCCGACGATGCCGCCGCAGCACACCTTGAGACCCGCGCCGCGCACATGTTCGAGGGTCTCCAGGCGATCATCGAGCGTGCGCGTGCTTGCGACCATCGAGTAGTAGGCGGGCCCGGTGTCGATGTTGTGGTTGTAGAAATCCAGGCCGGCATCCGCCAGTCGCTTGGCCTGAGGCTCGGTCAGCATGCCCAGCGTCACGCAAGTCTCGAGGCCCAGCGCCTTTACCCCCGTGATCATGTCGCACACACGCTCGAGATCCCGCTCGCGCGGACTGCGCCATGCTGCGCCCATGCAAAACCGCTGTACGCCAGCCGCCTTTGCAGACGCCGCGGCAGCCAGCACCGCATCGAGATCCATCAGCTTGCTCGCCGGCAGCAGCGTGTCGGCATGCACCGATTGACTGCAATAGCCACAGTCCTCGGGGCATCCGCCGGTCTTGATCGACAGCAGCTGCGAAATCTGCAACGGACGTCCCCCATGGAAGCGGCGCTGGATGGTCTGTGCGCTGTACAGAAGATCCGTCAGCGGCAGCGCGAACAGCGCCGCGATCTCTCCGTGTGTCCAATCGTGCCGAACCGCTTCGTCGGCGCTCCGCCTGGCTGCGCACGCGCGCCCTCCATCCGACGAGATGTCATGACTCATGTGAATGATTCCGTTGATTAAGATGAAAATCGGACGGCAGTCAATTCCGCCCGGTGACAAGCACCACTTTTCCGACCACCTTGCGCTGGCGTAGCAGCTCGATTGCGTCCGCGGCCTCCGACAGATCCATGACGCGCGACACATAGGGGGAGAGCTTGCCGGCTTCGAACCAGTCGAATAGCGTGGCGAACGCCTTGCGCACCCACTCCGGCCGGCTCGCCCGATAGTGCCCCCAGTAAAAGCCCATCACGTCGCAGTTCTTGACCAGCAGCAGGTTCGCCGGCACGCGCGGAATCTCACCGCTCGCGAAGCCGATGGCGACCACGCGCGCCTCAGGCGCGACGACCCGCAGGCTGGCATCGAACGCAGCCCCACCGACCGGGTCATACACGACGTTCACACCCTTCCCACCGGTGAGCGCCTTCACATGCTCGCGAAAGTCGGCCCGGCCGGCCTCGATCACATGGTGCGCGCCGTTGCGGCTGGCTGCTGCCCGCTTGGCTTCCGAGCTCGCGACCGCGATCACCGTGGCGCCGAGCGCTCGACCCACTTCGACAGCGGTCAGGCCAGTGCCGCTGCCCGCACCATTCACCAGCAGCGTCTCGCCCTTCTGCAGCTTCGCGCGCCACGTGAGCGCGCCATACGATGTGCCGTAGGCGATGGCGAAACCTGCACCGGTCGTGAAGTCCATCGACGCCGGCATCCTGAACAGGTTCACGGCGGGCAGCACGACCTCGTCCGCGAAGCCGCCCCAGGCGAGAATGCCCATCACCCGGTCGCCGACCGACACCGACGTCACGCCGGGCGCTGTCTCGACGACCGTGCCCGCAATTTCGAAACCCGGCACGAACGGCAGCGCTGGTTTGGTCTGGTAGCGCCCCTCGACGATCAGCGTGTCCGCGAAATTGATGCCACATGCATGCACGTCGACTCTCGCCTCGCCCGCCGCGAGCGGCACCGGCATGACGTCCCGCAGTGCCAGCGCCCCGGTGCCGCCGTAGGCTTCACAAACGAACGCTCGCATGATCAAGCCCCGACCCGCACGTCGTTGGCGTGGGCGCCTGGACGGCCATCCTGCTCGATGCCGTCCGGGGCGGCTGACAGCATGTTCTCGACCCGCTCCGCAGCCTCGAGCGCGCAACCCCACGACAACGTCACACCGGCCCCACCGTGCGCGTAGTTGTGCAGGATGTGGGTGCCCGATACCGCTTCGAGACGCACGTTGCCATGGCTGAACGGCCGCAGCCCGACCCGCACCGGCTCGCCAGGATCGATCTCGGCGTTCGCGAGCGCGGGCATGAATTCGATGCCCCGCCGATACATTCGCCGGATCGGTTCGTGATTGTCGAATCCGATGTCCGTTCCCCATTCGTCGGCTTCCGCGATCGCACCAAGCACGATTCGGTCCTCGCCACGCGGCACGATGAATACGATCTCGTCGACACCCGTTACATGATCGTGTGACACGCAGTGCGCCTGATCGAGGCGCGGCATTCTGCTGCCGTCGTTCACGAGACGGATCACGGCACCGCGCAACGGATACATCGGCTCGCCGCTCAACTCGGCCGCGCCGAGTCCCGCACAGTTGACGATCGCATCGACGCCGAAATCCGCCTTCAGGCGCGCCTCGTTCATCTGCAGCTCACCTTCGATCCGCTGCTGGATGACCGGGATGTCGTTTGCGATCATCTGATCCATCAGCCAGGCCATGTAGACGTCTGTATCGACCATTGGCGCGAGATGACAATATGCGTCGACGAGTCCGATGCCCGGATTCACGCCGTTCTCGCGGATCAGGGCCGGGTCGCGCCGGAAACCCGGCACGTGCTGGCGGATCTCGTTCATCTTCTTGAGATGGAGTGCGTGTTCCTCGATGCGGTTGCGAAAGTAGAAATTGACCGGACGGATATAGACGCCCGTCGCCGGATCGGCCGCGAGTGCCTCGAACTTGCGGAACGAGGCCATGCACCACTGCTTCGAGCGCTCCAGCGAGATCTCGTCGTGGTGATAACCGCAAACGGCGGGTGGCCATTCCCACAAGGCCCCGGCCACCACCGACGTAATGTTCGGTGCGAATTTCTCGCCGACTACCGTCACATGGATGCCGCGCTCGTGCAGGCACAGCGCCGTCGTCTGGCCGGCCACGCCGGCGCCTATGACTAGCGCACGCCCCTTCTCCCCAACTTCCCTCATGTCTTCTCCATGAATCGATCGCATCACGCGACGTCGCGGCAGCTGACAGGAAGCAGCTGTGACGGCCCGCCGCCCGGACTACTGCAGATGATTCCGCCCGACCAACGCGTCGGAGTGCGGAACGCGCTGTCGAATTACCGTTGCGAGACGCTCGATCTCGTCATCGGGATGACCCGCCGTGATCAGGATGCGCAGGCGGGCCGTACCACGCGGCACCGTGGGCGGACGGATCGCGGTGACGAAAAAACCTTCATCGGCAAGCATGCGCGAGGCGTTCAGTGCAGCCATCTCATCGCCGACGATGATCGGCACGATAGGAGTCAGTGGCTCGGGGATGCCCAATAACGCGGCGAACGCCCTCGCTTTGGCGAGTGGTCGCTCGACAAGCACCGGATCGGTGGTGATGATTTCAAGCGACGCGATGGTCGCCGCGACTGTCGCCGGGGGCTGGCCCGTTGTCAGTCCATAGGTGCGCGCGCGGTTGCGGATCAAGTCGATTACTGGAATCGAGGCGGCAAGATAGCCGCCGTAGCTGCCCACCGCCTTGCCTAGCGTTCCCATCTTCAAGGGCACTCGGGCGTCGCGCCCTGTCGCGAAGGTCGCGCCGCGCCCGTGCCCGACAACACCGATGCCGTGCGCGTCGTCTGACATCACCCAGGCATCGAAACGATCGGCAAGGGCGACCAGTTCCTCGAGCGGCGCGATGTCGCCGTCCTGTGAAAATACCCCGTCGGTCAACAGAATCGCCTTGCCATGAGTGTGCCGATGCTCTTGCAGCAGCGCCTCGACGTGGACGAGATCGTTATGGCGGAACGCGACTATCCGGCCGCGCGACAACTGCGCGCCCGCCCACAGGCAACCGTGCGCGAGTTCGTCAATGAGGATCAAATCCTCCTTGCCGACGAGGGCCGGCACGATGCCAGAGTTCGCGAGGTAACCCGAACCGAACACGCAAGCGGTCTCGGTGCCCATAAGGCCGGCAAGCCGTGCTTCCAGATCGGCGAACAGCGGATGATTGCCGGTCACGAGCCGTGACGCGCCCGCACCGGCTCCATAACGCCGTATCGCGGCGACCGCCGCCTCCTTCACCGCTGGATGCTGGGTGAGATTGAGATAGTCGTTGCATGAGAACGAAAGCAGCCGACGTCCGTCCCTACGAATCCAGATCCCTTCGCTTCGATCCGTTTCCGTGAGAACGCGACGCAAATTCGATGCGCTCAGTTCCGCGAGTTTTTGCTCTGCATATGAATCAAGCGAATGAGTCACTGGACCCCTCTCTTCCCGATGTTCGATTCAATAGACATGCGCTGCCTTACTCATGGATCTGATCAGAGGGGATGTCATGCTCGCCATTAACGTCGCGGTTTGTGATGCACGCCCGTGATCTGATCGCCGACCTCAATTTGCCGACGTGCTCTAAAAATTGAAAACCACTTTGAGGAATATGGGCTGCACCATGCATAGTCCCCTTTTTATATTTTTGCTAATTTTTGACCAGTGCGTTGATTCTGCAAATGGAATTGGAGGCGGCTCATGCAAACAACGTAACCTTCGATTCGATGAATTTCGTGCAACAAAGTTTCAAACTAGAGGGCTTGTAAAAAATTTTTGTGTGATTGTTGTGAACAAATAAAATAGGGTGCCACTCCGTCTGGAGTGCGAGTGAGATGTACCGAGATCTGTTTGGTTGATCGTTGCAACAACAGCACGAATTTACATTGGTGATTGCGTTTTATAAAATTCATCATTTCATTTGAATCGTAGAACATGGCTTTTTATAAGTCAACTTTATTTGAGTCATTGTGATGAGCGAGGGGATGAGGTTTCGAGATTCTGTTTTATTTTGTTTTGAAGTTTGATTTTGTTTTGTTTTCAATCATTTGTGTTGGTGCGTGAATCTAAAATACCTTGCGCCGAAGGCGAGTGATTGATCTGATGCTCGATACAGACGGGTCGATTGATGAGGAATTGACGAATTAACGATGAGCCGCTGACCTGTCCGGTGATTTTCGGATCAGTTGAAACTTGAGAGAATGGCTTCCAAAGGAGAAAGGAAGTCATGAAGAAGAACCGGTTCACGGAAGAGCAAATGGTCACGATCCTGCGCGAGGCGGACAAGGCGCCGGTGGCCGAGGTGTCGAAGCGGCACGGGATCAGCGAGCTGACGATCTACAACTGGCGTCAGCATTTTGGCGGGATGGAAGCCGCTGATGTGAAACGCCTGAAGCAGCTCGAGCAGGAAAACGCACGACTGAAGAAGATGCTGGCCGAGCGTGATCTCGAACTCGGCGTGATGAAGGAGATCAACGCAAAAAATGGTGAGCGCGCCTGCTCGCCGTCAGCAGGTTGCCTACGCGAAAGCGCGTGGCCTGTCGGAACGGCGAGCGTGCGCGCTGATGTCGGTGGCGAGGTCGGCGCTGCGTTACGAGTCGAGGCTCGCCAAGCGCGATACGCCGGGGCTGGCAGTGATGTGTATGCTGTCGGCGCAATACCCGCGCTACGGTTACCGTCGGATCCAGATTTTTCTGGATCGGCAAGGCCATCCGATGAGTGCCGACCGGGCTTGGCGCCTGTGGCGGCTCGCGGGCTTGCAAGTGCCTCGCAAACGCCCACGCCGGCGGGTATCGGTGAATCGCCCTCGGCCTCAGCCAGCCACGGCGGCTCGACACGTCTGGGCCTATGACTTCGTGTTCGATGCCTGCGCCAACGGTCAGCAGTTGAAGTGCCTGACGGTGATCGACGAATACACCCGCGAATGTCTGGCCATCGATGTGGGAGGGTCGATTCGCTCGGGGCGGGTGATCGAAGTGTTGTCACGACTGATCAGCCTGCACGGTGCGCCACGTTACCTGCGTTCGGACAATGGGCCGGAGTTCGTGTCACGCGCCACGCTGAAATGGGCCGCCCGCAACGGCATGGAGATGGCGTTGAGCGATCCCGGCAAGCCTTGGCAAAACGGCACCGATGAAAGCTTCAACGGCAAGTTCAGGGACGAATGCCTGAGCCTGGAATGGATTCGAACACGGCTCGAGGCCAAGGTCGTCATTGTGCAATGGCGGCGTCACTGCGTATTTCGGCGAACGTGATCAGCGATTTCGGTTGAACGTGATCAGTGGTTCCGATTGATGGTGATCGGTCGTTTCGGTCGAAGGTAATGGAATGAACGCGTCCCACCCGTGAACGCAGGAGCAAAGGAAGGTGGATCCTCACGGGCCGACGGCATCGATGTGCCCGGGTGGAAAATGCACGCATTTCCCGGCAACCGGAGGATCCAAAGTGAATGCTACGCCTGTTGGACTCGACATTGCAAAGAGCGTCTTTCAAGTGCATTACATTGACCCGGAAACCGGCGAGATCGTAAGCCGGCAGATCAAGCGGGCGCAGCTTCTCGAGTATTTCGCGAATCGTGCGCCGTGCCGGATCGGCATGGAAGCGTGCGGTAGCGCCCATCACTGGGCCAGGCAACTGATGCAGATGGGTCACGAGGTCAAGTTGATGCCGGCCAGGTTCGTGAAGGCATTCAACGTCGGCAACAAAAACGATGCGATGGACGCGCAGGCAATCTGGTTGGCGGTCCAGCAACCGCGCAAGGCGGTGGCGATCAAAAGTGAAATGCAGCAAGCAGTGCTGATGATGCATCGTCAGCGTGAGCAATTGGTCCGATTCCGAACAATGCAGATCAACGGCTTGCGCGGGATGCTGGCCGAGTTCGGCGAGGTGATGGGCAAAGGCCGGGCCGCGATGGTCAAGGTTATTCCCGACGCACTCGCACGTGTCGAAACTCGACTACCGAAGGTACTGATCGATACGTTGCGCGAGCAGTGGGCGCGAGTGGAGAAGTTGGACGAAGAAATTGCGACGATCGAGCGACGGCTACAAGCGTGGAAGAAAGATGACAAGGCGGTACAAGCGGTTATCGAGATTCCGGGCGTCGGCTTGCTGACGGCGACTGCAGTTGTCGCGATGATGGGCGATCCGAAAGCGTTCAAATCGGGACGCGAGTTCGCGGCGTGGACGGGATTGGTGCCAAAGCAGACTGGCACTGGCGGTAAGGTGAACCTGCACGGGATATCGAAGCGTGGCGATACGTATTTGCGCACGTTGCTGATTCATGGCGCTCGGTCCGTCTTGGCGCATGCGAAGGAGCCCGGCCCTTGGGTAGAGGGTATGAAAAAGCGGCGACCGTCTAATGTGGTAGTGGTCGCGTTGGCGAACAAGATGGCGCGGACGATCTGGGCGGTGCTCGCTCACGACCGACCGTACAAGAAAGATCACGTGAGCGTGCGGCCGGTCTAGGCGGCCGCACGGCTCGGAAGATTAACTTTTAACAGGGTGGACGTCGAAAGGTTGCGTTGGCAATCGTGTGAGATGACAAGACAGGTAGGACCGGGACTTGCTAAACCTGGAGCGTTCACTGAGCCTCAAGCTCGTGAAGGTAATGAGGAGCAAGTCAGCGGATTTCATCGGGGCCCGCAGCGGACGTATCGGCTGCAACAAGGCCGAATACATAGCCGCAACCCATCCTGTCGCAGTCTGAACACCCGAAAACTTGCGCAAACGGGACGCGTTCATACATGATCGCTGATCACCGGTTTCCGAAACGAGCGATCATCTTGCCGAAACGGGTGATCACGTTCCCGGAATGAGTGATCAGCGAACCGAAACAGCTGATCACGCGACCGAAACGGGATGGCCGTTCCGGCTCGGGGGTGGTGTTGCGCATGTGATCAACGACGGGCGTTAGCCTCGTCTCTTTTTAGGGGACAGGTTGATGCCGGCACATCGGATGAGCATGCGCAAACTGAAGGAAGTATTGCGGCTGAAGTGGGCGTGCGGCCTGTCGCACCGCCAGATCAGCCGCGCGATCGGCATCAGCGTCGGCGCCATCTCGGCATACGCCGCGCGCGCCAGCGCGGCCGGCCTCGACTGGGCTGCTGTCGAACCGCTCGCCGACGACGAGCTCGAGATCAGGTTGGACCTGCCGGAGGAAACGGCGGCCCCGACCCGGCGGGTCGAACCGGATTACGCGGCGATGCACCGCGACCTACGCCGCAAGGGCGTGACGCTGCAGCTACTCTGGGAGGAGTACGTCGAGGCTCACCCCGGCCAACGCACCTACCGCTATACGCAGTTCTGCCAGCGATACAAGGACTGGGCCGCGGCGCTGAAGCGCTCGATGCGCCAGCAACACCGCGCCGGCGAGAAGCTGTTCGCCGACTTCGCCGGACAGACCGTGCCGATTCTTGGCCGCGACGGCGGCGTCGCGTTCAAGGCCCACGTGTTCGTGGCCGTCCTCGGCGCCTCGAACTACACCTATGCATGTGCCGCGCGTTCCGAGGCCATGCCCGACTGGATCGGCAGCCTGATCGACGCGTTGGAATTCTACGGTGGCGTTCCCGAACTGCTGGTGCCCGACAACCCCAAGGCATTGATCGCCAAGGCCGACCGGTACGAACCGGTGCTGGGCAACACGACGCAGGACTTCGTGAACCACTACGCGACCGCCATGTTGCCGGCGCGGCCGCGCAAGCCGCAGGACAAGGCGAAGGTCGAGGTCGGCGTACAGATCGTCGAGCGCTGGATCCTCGCTCGGCTGCGCAACCACCGCTTCTACAGTCTGGCCGAGCTGAACAAGGCGATCGGCAAACTGATCGCCGACCTGAACCGACGCCCGTTCAAGAAGCTCGACGGCAACCGTCGCGAATGGTTCGAGCGACTCGATCGACCGGCGCTGCGCCCGTTGCCGGCACGCCGCTACGAGATCGCGACCTTCGTGAAGTGCCGCGTCAACATCGACTACCACGTCGAAGTCGATCACCACTATTACAGCGTCCCGCACAGCCTTGTGCGTCAAGAGGTCTACGCGCGCGTCACGCGACACGGCGTCGAGATCCTGCACCGTGGCAAGCGCGTCGCCGCCCATGCCCGCAGTCGACTTCGGAACAAGCATACGACGTTGCCCGAGCACATGCCGGCAGCACATCGTGCCCACATGGAATGGACGCCTGGAAGATTACTGAACTGGGGCGCCTCCGTCGGTCCCGGTGCTGAAGCGATCGTCAAACACCTGCTGACCAACCGGCCCCATCCCGAGATGGGGTATCGCGCCTGTCTCGGGCTGCTGTCGCTCTCTCGCAAATACGGCAAGGAACGGCTGGAAGCCGCCTGCCAGCGGGCACTCGTGATCGGTTCGCCGACCCGCCGCTCCGTGCTGTCGATCCTCGAATCCGGCCTGGACCGACAGCCGATGCTCCCGATTCCGTCCACCGAATGGCATTCGCCCGATCACAAGAACGTGCGCGGGCCCGAGTATTACCACTGACCCAAGGAGGTCGCGATGTTGATGCAGCAAACCTTAACCCAGCTCAAGTCCCTGAAGCTCGACGGCATGGCCCGCGCGTTCGAGGAACAAGCGGCGTTGACCGCCAGCACCAGCCTATCGTTCGAAGAGCGCTTCGGCATGGTCGTCGAACGCGAGCTCGCCTGGCGCGATACTCGGCGGCTCGAACGGCTGCTGAAGTCTGCGAAACTCAAGAATCCCCAGGCCTGCATCGAGGACATCGAATACCGGCAGAGTCGCGGCATCGACAAGAGCGTCGTCGCCGCACTTGCTGGCTGCGACTGGATCCGTAATGCACAAAACCTCATCCTGACGGGACCGACCGGAGCAGGCAAGACGTGGATTGCGTGCGCGTTCGGTCAGCAGGCCTGCCGACAAGGCTTCTCCGTGATGTACGTCCGCGTTGCCCGGCTGTTCGAGGAATTGAAGATCGCGCACGGCGACGGCAGCTTCACGCGGCGGCTCGCGCAGCTCGCCAAGATGGACGTCCTCCTGCTTGACGACTGGGGCCTGCAGGACCTCGATCAGGGTGCCCGAAACGATCTGCTCGAAGTGCTCGACGATCGCGTTGGCACGCGCTCCACGATCATTACCAGCCAACTGCCATTGGAACACTGGCACGCCTGGCTGCAGGACCCGACGCTCGCCGACGCGATCCTCGACCGGCTCGTCCATCAGGCCCACAAGCTACCGTTGAAGGGCGAATCGATGCGGAAGACCAACGCCAAGCAGTCCCCCGCATCCTGATCGTGATCACCTTCTCTATAATCTATTGACCGCGCAACACCACCTTCCAAACTGATCACGTTCGCCGAAACGGCTGATCACCATCACCGAAATCCGCAGCGTCACTACAATGGTATCCGCCGCATTCGAGTCTGGCCTATCTGACGCCCAACGAGTTTAAGCAGCGATACTGTTCAACTGAGGCAATCGAGGCCGTTCCCCAAGATTGAAGCGGTCTGAAGAAATCAGGCAGGTCAGATCGGCAAGGCCATCCGATGAGTGCCGACCGGGCTTGGCGCCTGTGGCGGCTCGCGGGCTTGCAAGTGCCTCGCAAACGCCCACGCCGGCGGGTATCGGTGCATCGCCCTGGGCCTCAGCCAGCCACGGCGGCTCGACACGTCTGGGCCTATGACTTCGTGTTCGATGCCTGCGCCAACGGTCAGCAGCTGAAGTGCCTGACGGTGATCGACGAATACACCCGCGAATGTCTGGCCATCGATGTGGGAGGGTCGATTCGCTCGGGGCGGGTGATCGAAGTGTTGTCACGACTGGTCAGCCTGCACGGTGCGCCACGTTACCTGCGTTCGGACAATGGGCCGGAGTTCGTGTCACGCGCCATTCTGAAATGGGCCGCCCGCAACGGCATGGAGATGGCGTTGAGCGATCCCGGCAAGCCTTGGCAAAACGGCACCGATGAAAGCTTCAACGGCAAGTTCAGGGACGAATGCCTGAGCCTGGAATGGTTTCGAACACGGCTCGAGGCCAAGGTCGTCATTGAGCAATGGCGGCGTCACTACAATGGCATCCGGCCGCATTCGAGTTTGGCCTATCTGACGCCCAACGAGTTTAAGCAGCGATACTGTTCAACTGAGGCAATCGAGGCCGTTCCCCAAGATTGAAGCGGTCCGAAGAAATCAGGCAGGTCACCGGCATACTCCCGGAGCAGGTTGCCCAGCACCTTGGGCACCGAATCCGGCAACGTAGTCTCGCGTCGGCTGCCACTGCCGCCCGGCGTGCGCGCGGTGTCGGGCCTGCCGGGATCGACGATGTGGCTCGCCAGTTCGAACGCGAAGCGTTCACACCGGCCAAGGCCAAATTTCGGATGCCTGTCCGAACGAGCGAGACCACCTCAGCAACGAGTACTTCCTATACAGAATTCGAGACACCCACGTAATCGCCCTTTCGAAAGCACGAT
Source organism: Burkholderia glumae LMG 2196 = ATCC 33617 (assembly GCF_000960995.1). NCBI lineage: Bacteria > Pseudomonadati > Pseudomonadota > Betaproteobacteria > Burkholderiales > Burkholderiaceae > Burkholderia > Burkholderia glumae. Next base: position 24,217 of record NZ_CP009433.1, read on the forward strand.
GCGCTCTTGATACAATGGCGCGATCGTAAGCGCGAATTTAAGCGCACCTAGAATTCCCGGATGAATGCGCGCAGGCTTGCGTCCGCAACCACAACTTGCGGACGCAACCTATGACAGAGAACGAAGTTGATTTCTTTCCGCTGCGGGTGACGGGCGTGACCGCCACCGGCAAGCGACGCTTTGATCCAGAGGGTAAGCGCAAGCTGATCGAGGCCTGTATGCAGCCAGGTGCGTCGATTGCCGGACTTGCGCTGAAGGCCGGCGTCAACGCGAACCAACTGCATAAATGGATTCACTTGCGCGAGCGTACGAGCGGGACTGCGCTGACGACAACTCGTAAGCCGGCGCCATCGGCATTCGTACCGGTCGTGACCGTCAACGACGTGATGTCCGTGGCGCAGCGCGCACCCGCGCCTGAATCGCCGAAGAAGAACCACTCGATAAGCTCCGCCGTGCAGGCTCGACTTTCGGCGCAGTTGCCCAATGGCGTGACGCTGCGACTCGAATGCGCAGCGCACGATGCCGCCCTCGTGCGAGCGATGATCGAAGCATTGGGAGTGCGCTAATGTTTCGGCTCGACGCCGAATTGCGGGTCTACTTGCACCGCGATGCGATTGATTTCCGAGCCGGCATCAACAGCCTCGTGATGCTGGTCGAGCAGTCGTTACAGCTCGATCCGTTCGCGCGAGCGATATTCGCGTTCCGCAATCGCAAGCGCAATCGGGTCAAGCTGCTGCTGTATGAGCGCACCGGCTTCTGGCTCATGTTAAAGCGTCTTGAAGCGGACCACTTCGTCTGGCCCCACCGAGAGCAAGCGGTGATCGAGTTGACGACCGAGCAGCTTCACTGGCTGCTCGACGGCATCGATATCGACGCCATGCAGCGACACCCGGCGCGCCGGTATCGTCATGCGAGTTGAAGGCGGCGCCAACTGATGTTGTCGGTAAACAACGCGCGCGACGGTTGTTGCCCATTTCCGTAAACCCACTGGGCGCGCCGCTCCGGTATGGTGAGCGGCATGGACGAACATGACTTCTCGCAATTGCCGTCGGCCGCTCAGGCCTATATCCGAGAACTGGAGGCGCGCAACCGACAACTAGGCGAACGCATCGCCCAGTTGGAGGAGCAGTTCCGCTTGGCGCAGAGCAAACGCTTCGCACCGAGCAGCGAGAAGCTGAAGGACCGCGTATTCGACGAGGCCGAGCAGATGGCTGCGGCAGCGCCATCGGAGGACCCCGACGACGACGCGTTCGCGTTGCCGGACACAGGGCTGCCCGCACCCGATGAGCCAGAGCGGGGCAAGCGAGGCCGCAAACCGTTGCCGGCCGAGCTGCCGCGCCAGCGCATTGAATACGATCTACCCGACGATGAGAAGGTCTGCCCCTGCTGCCGCAGCGCGATGCATCGCATGGGCGAAGAAGTCAGCGAGCAACTGCACTTCGAAGTGAAAGCCTCTGTGCTGCAGCACGTTCGCTTCAAGTACGCATGTCGCCACTGCGAGCGCAATGCCGAGAGCACGCCGATCGTGACCGCCCCGATGCCGGCGCAGCCGCTGCCGGGCAGCAATGCGAGCGCAGCGCTCATCGCCACCGTGACGGCGGGCAAATATGTCGATGGCACGCCGCTATACCGCATGGAGGATGCGCTCTCGCGCGCGAACATCGCGGTGGGCCGCGGCACGCTGGCCAACTGGATCATCCGGCCCGCTCAACTGCACTACAGCCGACTGTACGAGGCCTTGCGCCAAACGCTGCTATCGCAACAGTTGATTCACGGCGACGAGACGACGGTGCAGGTTCTCAAAGAACCGGGCAAGACCGCGCAAAGCACCTCGTATATGTGGGTCTATCGCAGTGCCGAGCAATGCGAGCAGCCGGTGGTGCTGTTCGACTACCAGCCAGGGCGCGGCCAAGAGTATCCGCAAGCGTTCCTGGCCGGATACACGGGCATGCTGATGAGTGACGGCTACGCTGCGTGGCGCACGCTCGACGCAGCGACGCACTTGGGCTGCCTTGCCCACGCCCGTAGGGCGTTCGTCGATGCGCTCAAAGGTCAGAAGAAGCCCGGTGGGCGTGCGGCACAGGCTCTTGAGTACTTCAAGGCGTTGTATCAGGTCGAGACGCTCGCCAAGGGCGGTCTGCCCGAAGGAGAAACCCGCGACGATTACACGTACCGATTACGCCAGGAACATAGCGTGCCGTTGCTCACTGCATTCAAGACCTGGCTGGACGAGCAGGCGCCACACGTGTTGCCCGAAAGTCTGCTGGGCAAGGCGATCAGCTATACGCGCAATCAATGGGAGTATCTGAGCCGCTACGTCATCGACGGCCGCGCCCCAATCGACAATAACGTTATCGAACGCGACATCAGGCCCTTCTGCACAGGCCGCAAATCTTGGCTGTTCAGCGACACGGTCGCTGGCGCGAAGGCGAGCGCAATGGTCTACAGTCTCATGCTCACGTGCCGCGCATGCAACGTCGAGCCGTATGCCTACCTGCTTCATGTGCTCACCGAACTGCCTCAGCGAGCCCCGGATGCCGACATCACGGACTTGCTGCCGTTCAACTTCGCGAAACGGCAAACGGCTACACCGCCGCCGCCTTGATCGATCGAGCGCATAGCTTCGGCCCGACCGTCAACGTGTGGCGAATTGAGCGCTTACGAAGAATCCACACCGCTACGATTTTCTGCTTTTCAAAGAGCGACTTTCTCAGATGAAAACTTCCGACAAAGATATATTTTTATCCAATGAAATGATCGGATTGGGCGAGGAATTATCGAATAGGCAGGAAAATTACTTTTCTTCAATTCATTTTCTTGCAGAAAGAGACATATCTTTTTTCAAGAATAATTATGAACTCGCGAAAGAGCTCTACCTCAACGTAACGATGAGATGCTTCGTAATGAATCATTGTCCGTTATACAAAAAATACTTGGAAAATTATCTCGCTAAAAATCGTGACGCAATTACCAACAAGCGTCCTGGCGTCCGCTGACGTCGAAGCTCACTACTTTATCCAATGAGGTCACTGATTTCGCAAACGAAGCCGGGACAGGTCCTTGAGGAGCCATTCCGACACTGGCGCGATGCGGCATCTGGATATGCGGCCATCAAAAGGTGCCCAACCCCGCGGTGTACGCGGCACCACGCGATCACCGCTCCGCGAGCCCGGACCAGCCCGTTGAGCGTGCCCGGGCCTCGCGTCGACTTCTCAAGCGGCCTCACGACGCGCGCGCGTCGTCGTCCGCGGCCGGTCCAGTGCGCATGAGCTCGAGCACGTAGTCGGTCATCGAGACGGCGATCGCCGAGGCCTGCTCGAAGCTGACGATGCCCCGCGCCTTATCGCCGAGGAGTTGCAGCGGTGCCGTTGCCGAGCGAATCCGCGACCGTGAGCTCACCGGGCCCATCATTCGTCTGGACCGCCTCCTGACTCGCCCATGAAAGCGGCTAGTTGGTGTTCCGACGGCTCGTAGAACGTTTCGAGCCTATCACGACCACGTATCTCACTACCGTCAGAGTAGAACAGCCGCGTAAAGGTAAGCCGTCCCCCAAAGCCGTCGCCCGGTGAATCACCGTACGCGTTCTTCTCGCCGGCCACGGTCCAGATAGCAACTAGACCGTCGCGCTCAAGCAATCCGAGGAAGGCGTCACGGTCGACCAGTGCGGCGCTTTCGCCCTCCATCGCCACGGACGGGTCCATGAAGCGGGCGACACCCCGAGCATCCTGGTACACGACCGAGCGACCATCTGTGAGATGTAAGCCCAGTCCATCCATTAACCACCGTGCCGGCAGACGCAGGTTGATGTTATCTCTGACTGAGCCGTCGTAACCGCCCGCCTCGGCGTTGTACTCCGTCGTGGTTGGCCTGACGGGAATTCTGTTCCCACGTCGCGTGGTTGGACGGACACGGCGCCAGTCGAAGATCCAGTCGTCTTGTCCATCCTCATGGAACCGCCACGGATACTCACCAAGATGAACACGGTACCCTCCCCCCGCAGCCATAGGAATGTCGTGCGAGTCCGTCATATGACTACCCGACATCGACTCCAACACCGTGTCGCGGTCGGTCGCTCGCACGACCACGCATGCTAAACGGCGCCACGCCTCGCAATGCATGCCTTGCGCCGGCGTTCGCCAAGCCTTGAATCCAGCGAGTACCAGCCAGTGACGAGCGTCGCCTTCCGACCTGACAGCGACGTTATCGAGTCCATCGAGGATGTCTGCGGATGAACGCAGCCATGTTATCGCCTCGCTGGGCGTACGGGCAGCAAGTTCGGGTGTGGCGCCGATCCAAAACGGCCTCACGAAAATCTCCTCCTCGTCATCTGCTGCGACATGATCGACCAGCAGCGAAGGGTCGATGTTGCGTAACCGAAGCGGATCGGTGTCGCGATCCGGGAGGTGTTCGAGATTGTCGCTCATCCGCGCGACCAGTTCATAAAGCGCCAGCCACTGATACTTCTTGCCAATTCGTTCAAGCGAGTGCTCGTGCCGATCGCCACGGACCTCTCGATCAAACGCTCCATGCAGGTGCTCCGACCAGCCGAGATCATGCGCCCGCTTCACGACCCAGCGCCGCGCCCAGGCGAGATTGAACCCGACCGGACCCGAGTGGTTTGCATAGCTCTGGTACATGCCTTCGGCGCGCCAGTGCTCGGCCCGCTCACGCCATTCTTCGAAGATATCCGGGCCGACGGCCGCCCGGAAGGCCGCCTTCGCCGCCCTGATCCGGTCGCGGGCCTCACCCACTATGACGGCGTCGCGGGGATTTTCGCGGGCGAGGGTATCAACGAGTTGGGCATGCGCCGAAATCATGGCTGGAGTCGCTGTGGCCGTGAACTCATCAAACCACGCGTTTCGCAGATCCAGCGCGTTCGGCAGCGGGGAGGTTCCGGCCAGAGCCGGACTCCAGTCCTCCACCGCGTAGTCGAGAACGTAGCGGCCAAAATCACCGTCCTGGCAAGAGCTGACAATTTCGTCAGGAAATCTTCCATTACCACCGAACTGGCGCATGTAGCCCGCGATCGTTTCGTCAGGTACATGCTCGATGGGCCACGGGCTGAGGAAGGGTCCTCTAAGATTCTGGGGATCAATTTCGCTGCTAGCCACTCCGCGGTGGATGGCGTACGCAATCAGTCCCAGGGCATGATCGCGCAGCAGCGAATTCACCGGGGGTGTATGTTTCGCAAAAAGATCACGATAGATGGTCACAGCGACGGCTGATAGGTCGTGACGCTCCCACATGCCCTGCATGGCTGCACCATAGAGAGCGGCGACCAGGCGCTCCGTCAAATATCCGTCGTCAACATTCTTGAAACCGCTCCACAGATTGATTGCGAGCTCGGGGCGACTGGCAAGCAGTGCGACAAGCGCCTTTGTCGCTCTGTCCCGGAGGGAGCGGGAGGTGGTCGTAAGGAACCAGGTCAGTTGTATGGTGGCCAGTTCTGCGCGGGCGAGCGTGACGCGGGTCTGATCGGCGCTCCACGCCCAGTCGACCAAAGTCTTCGCACGGTCCGAATGAGCGAGATGGGCAGACCAGTGGGCGTCCCTATGCGGCATTGCAAGGCTCCGGAGCTCGCGATCGAGCACGCGCGCATTGAACGGATGCTCCGGCTCGGTCGACAATGCGATGAGCGTGTCGAAACGGAGACGTTCGTCGCCCAACGCGTCCACGAGCTGCCAGGTCCTGTCGCCGAAGGCCGTCGGCCGGCGAGCGAGGAGACTCTGAACGAACGCCTCGTCCACCCACGAGGCTAATGGCATGTCAGCCGAATCCGGAAGATCCAGATCCGGAAGCTCCAGATTCAGCTTTTCGGGCAATTGTATCGCGAGCGCCTCCAAGAGCCCCGGAATGATCTTGGAGTGCCGGTCAGCCAGCGCTTGGTGGAGCAGCGTCCCTGGAGCGTACACAGCCCCCGTTCCCTCGGACATCATGCTGCCATTCAGAAGAGTGGCGACGATCGCATGGTCCCCCATCCGCTCGAACGTGAAACGGACTAGTTTCCCGGATTCGGCGCTGGAAAGCGCGGCCTGCTCCACTGCCAGCAGCCCTTCGTTTTCCAGCTGGAACAGCATGTCCCGCTCGATATCGTTGCCATCGTAGATCGAGCGCACGAGTTCGTCAGCGCGCTCGAAGTCGACCTCTCCACGTCCTGTACTGGACATCTCCGTCGTCAATGCCTCGATCGCTTTCAAAACCAGATTGCGGCGTGACGACACCTTCGTTGTTGCTTCAACACGGCGTGTGACGGTAGAGGTAAAGAGCCGGAACGCTTCAGAAATCCCGTTCAGGCTGTCCGTCATTAATACCTCGCCTTCGGCCCTCAGGGCATCGCAGGCCAAACGAAGGAAAAGCGGATTGTGCAGCTCGTCAAGTTGCCGGGGAGCCTCGGGTAAGCTAATGCCCCGCCGACGCAGATAACGCATTACGTCCTCGTAATCGAAGCCCTCGTGTTCGATTCGCGGTAACCTCGATGGATCGAGCGTGTCTGGGATCACGACATCTAGATACGTCGTTCGGCATGACAGCACCACAGTTATCCAGGGAAACTGCCTGACATCGCTCAAGAGGCCAGCGAGGCGTTCTGGCCATATCAACTGGCCATTCTTCTCATTGAGTGCGTCGATCACGACGAGCGAGCGTACGTCCGCTGCCTCGCCGGCGGCATTGAGCGCTCCAAGGAACTGCTTCACTTGGAGATGGCGCGGCAGATCGAGATCCCGCAGGATCTCGCCCCACGGCTCGGCGTCCGGAAGCTTGCCGCCGAGCACCATCACGGCAGGTCGGCCGTTCTCAATCTGGTGTGAACAGGCATCAGCGAGCAAATGGGACTTGCCGCTTCCAGCATCACCGACCACCAGAAGCGCCCGAGTTTCAAGACGTTCCCAGTGTTCCGCGCGAACAACGCGAGCCGCATTGCGCAACGCATTTAACAGATTGGAAACGGCGGTCACTTCGGGGTTCCACTCTCGACCATGCTGATGGCCCCGAAGTTCGTCATGCCATGTGACGGCCAGGTCGGCGGCCGCATCGATCCTGCGGCGCAGCTCCGTCAACGGCAATGAATGCGCAGGTTCGCCAGCCAGCGTATCCAGTTCGGTCGCGACGGCCAGTGCGGCCGAGCGTGCAGCGTTGTCCGATTCGGGCGTCCGCTCAAGACTACTCCTTATGCGTCCGGCAGGAAGTTTCAACGCTTCTAGTATCGACGGGTCGCACACTGTCGCGAGGATCGACTGCCGCACCGGGATGTTGATGTGGGTCTGCGGGCTGTAGCGGTCCCCCAGGCTGTCCGCCGTCCGGCCGAAGGCTTTTCGGAACCAGTCCAAGCTCAGCAGTTCTTGGTCGAACCAGAAGGCTACCCGACCCGCAGACCTCGGGTTGCTATCCGTAAGTCTCTGCTTTATCTCGTTCGCGTCCCAGCGATCGATCGTGATCGTCCGGCCGGCAGCCGCTGCCTCGCCGACGCGGCGCTCCCGCCACTTGGACCATTTCGTGAATGCCGTCGTCACATCATCACGGCGCGAATCCGCCAGATCGAACGGGAAGCACGCGATGAAGCGGTTCATGGCAGGATGCTTATCAAGCGCTTTCGTCAGTGATTTGTCGAGCGAGCCGAGCAGTCTGTCAATATCCCAGTAGAACTTCGCCTGCCATCCGGTTTCCGAGCCGTCAGCGTGCGTGGCAAAGCACTCGATGCCTCCGTCTCCTCCCCGCCCCTTCTTGTCGAAGCGAGTGCGATCCGTCAGCGGTTCGTCCCCCGCCAGCTGGCAGCATAGCTCCTCGAATGCGTCGGCCTGGCTGGTGCGATGAACGCGGATTTCCTTGAAGTCAATATCGGGAAGCGACATGAGATAAAAAAGGCCGAAGGCAGTGAAGGTGGAAGCCAAGCCATCTCTCAGCTGCGAGTTGGCTAACCGCAGCGCGGGGCTCTCTTAGGACGAGGATGAAACAAAATCACTTCGCGGGACGGGTGCCATGCATTCAGCTCCGCGGCGATGCTGATCGTTCGTGCTGCTACGACGTCACGAGGTTCGTCGGTACCCTCATTCCACCAAGACGCTCCTTCGCCGTCGCCGGCCTGCGAGTCGGTCGCTTGACGACAGATCGCTTTGGCCTCATCGAGTGAAATCGCCATCGCTGCCCTCTTTCGGAAACGTGTCTTGGTTCGCAACGAACGACAACTGGACGAACGCTCGTTCAGTCGGCCGGCGTATGGCCAGCCTTCTTGTAAAACGAGTCCACAATCGCAAGCAGCTCGCGCAGGCGTGCAGCGACGCGCGGCGTCACGAACAGATCCACGTCGGGCGTTCGGGCGTAGTACGCCTTTGTCGGTCCGACACCATCGGGGCCACCGCCGATGTCGAGCAGCCGCAGATCGACGGCCGGATCCGTTTTGTCCGCGTAGAGTTCGGCGGCGCTGTAGATGTTGTAGATGGCGCCATCCTCAGCCCAGCCTCGGGTGTCGACGCACCAGACGTGCGCCAGCAACTCTTCAAGGTGGGCGGCCTCGTCTTTGCCACGCGGCACTTCAAAAAACACGGTTCGTTCGTCGAACGAGCCCGGCGATCGGCGCAGGACACCCGGCAACACGACGAACGCACGGCACAGCGTACCCGTCGTGAGGCCCGTGGTCAGGATTGGTCGTTCGACTGCTTTCAGGTTCATCGTTGCGCCTCGAAATAATGGATGAGCGTGTGGATCGGTTGATCGTTACGCAGCGAGATCTCGTGATCCGCGCTGCTGGCAATTCCATCTATACCCAGCAGTCGGCCACGTCGGGCGTTACATTTTCGGCTTGCTCGATCGTACAGCTGCTGAAATAAATTTCGGAAAGACCTCCCGCAGCTTGAGCAACTTCGCCACAAGCCAGTGAGTGATGCTGAGCAGTTCCCCTGTTTCGGCGTCGATCGAGCCATCCCGGTACACCGCAATTCGGCAGGCGCGTCGCGTGTCGAGCCGCTCCCAATGGAGCCGCTCACCAAACTGACGCTCGATCTCCTCCTTCTGCTGAAGGAGAACATCGAAGATCGCCTCGTTTTGTGCCTTGTCCTGCGTGTCGATGTAGATCTCTGCCTTCACACGGCTGTCGTTCGTGAAGTTGACGGAGTATTTGTAGACCCGGCTGTTTTCCGACGAGAAGGAATACCAGTTCTGAGGCTGACCCAGCCTCGCATTCGTGAACGCGTGCTTTTCCCGTAGTTCGTCAAGCAAGCCCTGGAAGAAAGTTTGGTACCGCCTCTTTAGATCGCTGACTTCGCCTGAATCGACCGCCTCAGCAATCGGTGATTCGGTTGGTGCGCACACGATTAAGAAGTTCAACGCCGGTCGGGAGTCGTCGATCTTGATCAGCGACGCTTCAATCGCAAACAGCTGCAAAGACTCCTTGAGGTTCACGTTCAGGAAGTCGATAGCGGCCTTATGCTCGGCCCGGACGCGTTCAGCCAACCACACGACCGCATTCGCGTTCAGCGCCGACGCATAGGTAATGATCTGGCCGAGATGACGATGATCGGTCGCGCCAAACTGGTTTTCGATCACGATCCTACGGTTCGTCGAAATGTCGAGCGCGACGATATCTGCGCTGAAATCGCCGGCGCTCACTTCACGCGAATGCAGGACGAGATCCATACCCAACGGCGAATCGAGCACCTTGAGATTATCGGCGAGCCAAGGCGTGAAATCGGTTGCTTCCCCGCTCCACACATTGCGCAACGGCACATTGATTATCTTTCCAAATTCCATGCGTGGTCACTCGAGATCAGAGGAGAGAATTCGCGGATTGTACTGCGCGGGGAAAGGCGCCCAGGCGGACGATAACTCTGTTGTCGCGGCTTACCTGCGACAGCGCTCGCCGGAAACGATGAGGGGCCACACACCTGGTTCGCGACACGCGGTGATATTACTCGGGTGTCGGCGCGATCGCGACCAACAGACCGTCGATGTGCCGATCGAAGGCATCATTGTTCTCGAAAGAAACCTGCAGCACGGTTTGACCGCCGCTGGTCGGCGTGCGTGCCACGCCGGCCGGCACGTCGCGCCCGGCTCGCTCGACGCGCGCGAGGACGCGCTCGGCCGTGGCCTCCGGGGCGTGCTCTGGCGGCGGCGCCTCAACGAGACTCGCCTCCATCAGCGGAGGGCGGCGTCCGAGCGATCGCGCAGGCGACTATTGCGCGCGTCTTTCCGATCGAGCGCCGGCGACGAAGCCGGCGGATACTCCCGCTTGTGATTCCAGCCGAAGCCCTTCACGTTGCGCAGATACAGGAAGCACAGTCCGAAGCCCCAGTTCCGGTGGCTGTCCGTCAAACGCAGCAGCCAGTTCGCCATCTCGTCGTTCTCGGCGCTGCGCCGACCGACGTGCCGATAGCAGGCCTGGCTGATCCCAAACGCCTCACATGCCAGCCGGATCGATATGTCTCGGCTAGACACCGCATGCATGGCCATCTCACGCCGGCATGATGGCCTCAATCTTTTTTTGCGAGCGCCTCCGCCACGATCTCAGCCTTGATCTTCTCCTCGACGTACATCTTGCGCAGCCGAGCGTTCTCGGCCTCCAGCTCCTTCATCCGCGCGATCAGCGAAACGTCCATGCCGCCGTACTTCGAGCGCCATTTGTAGAACGTTGCCGTGCTGATGCCCAACTCTCGACACAGGTCCGGTACCGCCAGTCCTGCCTCCACCCGCTTCAGCGCGTCCATGATCTGGCTGTCCGTGAATCTCGACTTCTTCATTCCGTAGAACTCCCTCAATGAGAAAATTCTACTTCTGATCACTCCGGTTTTTCGGGGGGATTACCCATCTAACCCCGAATATCAGAAAAATTCTAAGCGGGGGGCGATAGCAATTGCAGATTGCAACTTAGGCAGCGTTGGGAAATAGCGGCATCCATTGGATTTGATGCCCAGTGACAGTTACTTCCCCCGCACACCAAAAAACCGGGAGCGACACTTTCGGCAACGAATGTGCAAACGTCATCGCGAAACCCATATTGCTCGCACCGAGAGCTACTTGGTTAAGTTTGTCCTCGGTTATAACTTTTTCCTTGCGGGTCCAATAGCTCGACCACAGTGCCCGTCCAATTACCTCGCACACTGCCATTGCTTCGTTCGCACGGACACCCCAAACCTCAGTCTGGAAAACTCTCGGCTGAATGTCAGCGCGGCGCAAACCACCTCCTGTAAGGAGAGTTTTCTCGGCCAACCGCCGACGCCCCTCCTCACTGAGGACATCGATTTCCTCTTCGAGACATTTCAGGACCACGTTTGTGAGACCGAGCGCATCGAGTTCGCTGCGTAATACGGCAACACCGACATTGGTCGCGATCGCGAAGCGCAACTCGATCTGCATTCTCTTTAACGAGTCCGGATTCTTCAGGCTTGGAAATTTCTCGCTACCGGCATCAGCGCAGCCGAGAAAACTCTTGAAGATCCCAACCCATTCGGTTCCCGAAAACAAACCATCTTCATATACCACTATCTTGCCGCCAACGGGAGCCTCCCGCCTAACGACCTCGTTGAAATTCTCGACCGTGCCAGCATTTTTAAGCACCGCCTTTTTAATGAGGCCACTCAGCGCATCAGCACTCTTCCCGTTTTCGTAGCGCATAACGCAAATTATGCTATCCGAATGATCACCCTGAAACAACCTCACCAGCCGTTCACGGGCAATTAATTCAAAGGATCGCACGAGTCCCTCACCGACCCATCGCGCATTACGTTTCGCCACTCGGTCGAATTGCCTAAGCCAGATGTCTAGCCGCTTCCCAGCCCAACCCTCGTGCTTAACTTCATCAGCTTCTGGGAAGTCCCAGTCTTCGAGCAGCAGTTCCATTCGATGGAACCAGTCGGCACCAATCCGCCTCAATATCGGGCGCAGTTCGTTCTTCAAGAACACACTACGCTTTCCCGGTCGCGCCACAATCATTGGCTGAGGCAAGCCCGCCCGCTCGAACGAAATTTCTGGGCGCAAAAGGTACACATGACTTTCTTTTGCAGGGCGCAGCACATCCTTGAGTCGCGCACGAACCGCAAGGGGGTTGCGGCAGTCATCAAGCGTGACGATATGCAGATCACCTCGCACCCGCCAGTCACTTCCAACGATCGCGTCAAGACGCTGTTCGACCGCTGCGGTGTCCGCCGGCGAACCGACAAAAATGAACCGCATTGTTACCGGCTCACGAGAAGTGCGTCCCAAACATGGCCCAAAGGCAGATTGAGCTGCCGAATTTGCTCTGCAGACATCTCATCAATCGCCTTCTTTGCAATCTCGCGCAGCAACTTCTCGTCGGTGGGATACCGACTATCAACGCTCAGAACTGACTGCAGGTGAGTCCTAGTGTTTCTGTCAGAAAGGTGACCCCGGCCATTCGAAGCATTGAGGGTCGCCTCATGGTCGTCAATTTGCTGCGGCGTCAATCCTAGTCCGCCGAGACGCCTCCTGAACTCACTAAACACGTACTCAATCCGTTTGCGCTCAAGCTCCTTGCCAACGCGACTGTACCCGGATTTCCGAAGTAAGTTCAAGACTTCCGACCACGGTGTCTTGTCACTCGAAGATAGAATCTCGCTAAAGCGATCGCGCAGGTCGATTGGGATCTGCTCTGCCAAGGAGACAAGCAACGTCCTGTATTCTTCTTCTGCTATGCGCACCAACTCTCGCCCATCGTCAGGTGCTGCGCTTCCGTTTCGCACAACCCACAGACCATCGGGCCGGACAAAGATTCGCCCCTCTCGCTGTGGGTTGTTGAACAGAGACCAAAGCGTCCGGTCATCGCCAGTAAGGCGAGCCAAGCCTGGTTCGTCAGCGCGATGCATCCGGTAGATGTCATCGCCGCCTTGCTTCCCGACGTGGATCAAAACATCACTCAACTCGGACTCCACGAACTCTCGCAGAGAACCGTAGTCGTCTTTCAGACTCCAATCGGGCGCAGTTCGGCGAATGAAATAGCCGAGTTGACTTCCGAGGATCTCGGTTCGGCCACCGACGTGGCTCAGAATAGCGTCTTTAAGGTTGTCCGGAAGCATAGTGGCCGCGCATATGAAAAAGCCCCTTCTACGAAGGGGCTTTTGAGCTATCCAAGATGCCTAAGGATTGGTAGCCAGTATTCGAGAATCACGCACGGCAAGAACCTAGGAATTGCCTGTACGCCAGCGGACGTCTGGTGAGGGCCAATCCGCTCCTGCTTGAGGTGAGACATAACAGCCATCTACACCCGCCCTACAATTCGGTGCTCTGAAAGCCTGTCAGCAGTGGCACTCGAATCAAGCACAGGTTGATTCTAGCGCAAGTTTCCCTAGCGTGGAAGCCACGTGTCAAAAACGTACGCCGGTTGTCGCGTTGCCAGCGCTCGCTGGGGCCCTCCGCTGCCCCCCGTGCCCGCGCTGCTCCCGAGGAGGATCTATAGTACCGCCGAGGCACCAACATGATCCCCGTTTTCACCAACTTTCCTCTGTTCAGGCGCCCGCCGCATAAGCCCGGTACTTACACCGAGCACCCGAGGGTGGAACCTTTAATTTGATTCGACCCTTAATTGAGGATCCGCTCCCCTTTAAGAGTGCTTCTGGCTAACAAGGTTTTCCGATCGGAATCGGAAGATTTTTGTCAATTTCCATCCCCTACGCCGACTCACTATCATCTCCCACCAGCATTGACGTGACGCTTTTCAAATAGAATCCCGCCCTTCCCGAGTCATTGCGCCGGGTAAACTCCACGGGCTGGAGCACGCCAGCCGTGGTGGCCTGGATCTTCTCATTCTCGGCGACAATAATTTGCCCCGGTCCACTCCAGGTCGACAGCCACGCGTAAAATTTGTCCGTCAGTGTTTGGGTAGCCAGCGACCGATCCTCTCCGGAGTCCGGATCGGCGTACGCTTTCAGCGGCGAATCGATCACGACCAGGCCTAAATGAGGATTTCCTTGCTCCAGCGCATACGCCATCAGACCGATGGTCAACGCAGTAAGAGGCCATGTATGAACGCGTCCCTTTGCGCAAGTTTTCAGGTGTTCCGACTTCGACAGAATGGGTTGCAGCTATGTATTCGGCCTTGTTGCAGCCGACGTTCCGCTGCGGGCCCCTATGAAATCCGCTGACTCGCACCTCATTAGTTCAACGAGCTCGAAGCTCATGCCTCTTACCAGGTTTTGCGAGTCCCGGTCCGACCTGTCTTGTCATCTCACACGATTGCCAACGCAACCTTTCGACGTTCACCCTGTGTTAAACGTTAATCTTACAAGCCGTGCGACCACGGTTATGCCGGCTTCACGCTCACGTGATCTTTCCTGTACGGCCTGTCATGGGCGAGCACCGTCCAGATCGTCCGCGCCATCTTGTTTGCCAACGCAACCACTACCACGTTCGATGGTCGCCGCTTCTTCATGCCCTCAACCCACGGACCAGGCTCCTTCGCATTCGTCAGTACAGATCGAGCGCCGTGGATCAGCAAAGTGCGCAGGTAGGTGTCGCCGCGCTTGCTGATCCCGTGGAGGCTCACCTTGCCGCCGGTGCCAGTCTGCTTCGGCACTAATCCGGCCCATGCCGCGAACTCGCGCCCAGACTTGAATGCTTTCGGATCACCCATCATCGCGACTGCTGCCGTCGCCGTCAGCAGGCCAACGCCCGGAATCTCGATAACCGCCTGTACCGCCTTGTCGTCCTTCTTCCATTCGCGCAACCGCCGCTCGATCGTCGCGATTTCCTCATCCAGCTTATTGACCCGCGCCCACTGCTCGCGCAGTGTATCGATCAGCAGTTTCGGCAGCCGCGCTTCGGCACGCGCGAGGGCGTCCTGGACTGCTTTGATCATCGCGGTGCGGCCTTTACCCATCACCTCGCCGAACTCGGCCAACATCCCGCGCAAGCCGTTGATCTGCATCGTACGGAACTTCACCAGTTGTTCCCGCTGACGATGCATCATCAGCACCGCCTGCTGCATTTCGCTTTTTACCGCCACCGCCTTCCGTGGCTGCTGGACTGCCAGCCAGATCGCTTGCGCGTCCATCGCATCGTTTTTGTTGCCAACGTTGAATGCCTTCACAAACTTCGCTGGCATCAACTTAACCTGATGTCCCATCTGCATCAGCTGTCTTGCCCAGTGATAGGCGCTACCGCACGCTTCCATCCCGATCATGCACGGCGCACGATTTGCGAAATATTCGAGAAACTGCGAGCGCTTGATCTGCTTGTTCACGATTTCGCCGGTTTCCGGGGCGACGTAGTGCACTTGAAAGACACTTTTTGCAATGTCGATTCCAACAGGCGTAGCATTCATTTCGGATCCTCCGGTTGCCGGGAAATGCGTGCATTTTCCACCTGGGCACATCGATGCCGTTGGCCCGCGGGATCCACCTTCCTTTGCGCTACATTCAGGGGTGGGACGCGTTCATATCATTAGTTCAAAAACCCTGCTCAGCTCGTCTGAAGATGTTCCAACAGATGAGCGAGCAGCCAAGTTTGAGGAATGCTTCGTGAATGTAGGCACGTCGCTCGAAGCGAGTGCGTAGGCGACGGAAATTGTGGAGCCAGGAATGCGTACGTTCGACCACCCAACGATACTTGCCCAGACCACTGCCATGCTCGGTCCGGCGCTTGGCGATCACCGGCTTGATACCGCGTTCGCGCAACGCGCGACGATGTCGGGTGGAATCGTAGCCGCGATCGGCGTAGACGACGCCGGGCTTCTGAAGCGGTCGGCCACGAACGCCGCGAATGGGTGGAATCGCATCAACGAGCGGCAGCAACTGCGTGACGTCGTTGGTGTTCGCGCCAGTCAGGATCGCAACGAGAGGAACGCCGTTGGCGTCTACGAGGACGTGGTGCTTGGAACCGGGTCGCGCGCGATCGGTGGGGTTCGGGCCAGTTTTTCGCCCGCCCCAACGGCGCGCACGGACGACGAATCGACCGCAGCGTATGACAGATCGATTTGGCCGGCCGCACGCAACTTGTCGAGTAGCAACTCGTGCAGTTGGTCCCATACACCAGCCTTTTGCCAGTCGCTCAATCGCCGCCAGCATGTGGCGCCCGAGCCAAAGCCCAGACGAGTCGGCAAGTGGTTCCAACGAATTCCCGTTTTGAACACGAACAGGATGCCGTTGAGAGCCGCACGGTCGGACACGCGCGGGCGACCAGGATCGCTCTTCGCTCGAAGCTTCGCAGGTGGCAGCAATGGTTCGATCAGTATCCACAGTTCGTCGTCAATGATTGGCGCTTCCATCCTTGGACTTCCGTTGTTCTGATGCCCAAGGTTAACAGCTTGCCGAGGAAGTAAACAGCCCCTCTCGGGAGTTTTTGAACTGGCCTCTAAGGAAAATGCCTCGCTTGCCAGCACCATAGCTCAGTCGAGGGCGATCATTGATGACGAGGTCGCACTCCCCTGTATCCAGCGTCACTTGGTGAACGTCATCGAACCCCCAGTCGACGAGCATCGACTTTACAACGCCGGCTACGGCCTTTGCCGGCTCGCCGGCCTCTCGAGTGATCGGGGCCGCCCGGGAAACGCGCAGTTTCTTCAATCGCTCGATTTCGGCTTCAAGTCGCTCCTTTTCATCGAAGGCACCCAACTGCGCGGCCAGCTCACTGCGGCGCACGGCGAGCTCCTTCGGATCGGCCTGGAATTCCACGCGCGTGCCGCTAATCCGTCTTGCCTCTTCCTTCTCAAGCTCGCGAAGCCGCCCCCTGATCAGGTTTGCCTGCTCGGTTGCATCCGCGAAACGTCGTTGCTCGATCGCGATCGAATGCAACAAACCCGCGCGAAGTCCGGCGATTTTCTGAGACTCTGCTGCGACCGCCTTCCGGTAGCTGCCCGGTGCCCGCTTCCCAAGATCGGTGGGTGCGACATGAAGCTCGATCGGCGTGGAGCAAAGCGGACAAGGCACAGCGTCAAGCGCAGCAAAGTGGGCAACGCCCTCGTCGAGCGCGCCGAGGCGTTCGAGGTCGCTCACATACTTCTGATCAAGCAGCTCGAACCGGTCAAGCATCGCCTGGGAATGGTTTGCTCGCGTGGCATGCTTGCGTAATGCATCAGTTGATTCGACGATCTGGCCGCGAACGCCACGCAACTGCGCGGCGCGCGCGTCGTATTGTCGGCTGAGCTCCGACAGCGCCTCGTCCACCCGTTCGATCGCGCCCTCGACATTGACACGCGTGGCGTCGAGGTCGATGCCTGTCATGACCCGACTGAGCGCATCTTGGGCGGAGGTAAGCTGCCCGAAAAGACGGTCCTTTTCTGCCTGGGACTTGGCGAGCGCAACAGCCGAATCGTCATCTCCAGTCAGAAAAAGGTGGAACGCGGCCATGCGCTGCGGGCGCTCGCTGTGGCTGGCTCCGCTTGTCGGGTCTTCACTGATCACCGTCGGCTGGGAGAGCATGAACCAGTGCCGAATGTCCGAACCCGTGACAGGTCCCCGTTTGCTTTTCGATCTCAAGATCTGCTTTCCCGCTGCCCCCGACAATTCAACAACGAGTTGCGACAGGTCAACCTCGACAGGCGTCATGCCTTCAGGAGCATCCATCAGTGCCTGCTTGTCTCCTGCTGATTGAGCGTCTGCGGAAGCACCGCTCGCCCCTTCCATCGCACGCGCGCTACGGAAGATATGGGCCCCTCCGCCGCGCAGCGCGCGCCGCACGATGTAGGTGTCGGTGCCGTAAGAGAACTCAAGTTCCAGCAACTCGTAGCCATCGTCTTCGGGCACCTTCTTCGGTGTCTTTTCACCTCCGAGCAGGTACCACAGGCAGTCACGGATGTATGACTTACCGGTATCACTCGGACCGCGAATAAGGCAGTGCAGAGGCGCAAACTCAATCCCGGCGGCAGGCCGGTCAGGTCCTGATGCCGCCAGCCATATCAATCGAATCGCCACTGCCCGCTCCGTTCAAGTGTGAATCCTTCAAGCTCCGCGCCCCAGCGATGGCCCTGCTCGGTGAATTCCCGGGTCAGCGCATCCGTACCGGTTTGGCCAAAGCGCCTGGCCGCCCATTCGCAACGTTGGTGAAGGCGCATGAAATACGGTGCCGTGACGGAGCCTACGAGTGACAGGGCCGTTGGGCCGGCGATATATGTGATCCCTTCTTCGTCCATCCGCGCAGTGACGAGCCCGCGAGTGCTCATCAGATGCAACCCCTGTTCGATGAGCGTGCGTCGGCTCAACAATTCGCTGCCGCGGTAGGGAACCGGAGTATGCAGGCTTTCCGGTCCGCCCAGGTCCCCCGAATACACCACGGCATAGTCGAGCAGGATGAGTTTCTGCAGATCCACGCCCGCCGGGCGTAAGGCGCTGAGCAGATAGACCATGCGAAAGCCAAGCTCAAACGGCGAGTTGAATACACGCGTCACGTCTGCACGCGTCATTTGATCCACCTCAGTTTCTTTTCGTTCACCAGATGATGGCAGGTGCCGGGAAGATCTCCGCCGCGCAACCGTCCGTGCAATGCACTATCCGTCAGCGTGAGGGACGAGGCACGATTCACCGCCGCGTCCAGCCGGTCCAGACCGACGCTATGCCGCGGACTAGATACGGCGGTGCGAACGCCCTTCAGCACCATGTCAAGCAACTTCGCGAACTCGTCGTGTTCAAACAGGTCTCGACTGAACCGCTTCAGGCCTTCTGCACAATAAAACTCCACTCGGCAGTCGGTGAAATGATCGGCATACGCTGTCCGCATAACCTCTTCTACCGTGCGAGCAGCACTACCCTGTTCCGAGTACACCGCAACAAGCTCCTCGACATAGATCAGTTCGTCCTCGGTCGGCAACACCGGCATCGTAGGGTCGTCCCCGCGTTCGGCCTCGATATGAAAGATCCTGCAGTGGGTGACATGATCGATCGCGTGCCACGCCAGCAGGTCCCGCAGCAGACATTCCTCGATCCGCGCGAAATCGAATGCGTCGATAACCGCCCGAACCCCAGGGGTCAGACCGCTCACCAAATTTTTCATGCCTGTCTTGCCAGCCGCCCAGTCGGTCAGAAACCGCTGCTTGAGCTTCGCCGGGCTGGCTATCAGATCGTGCAGGTCGGGACCGGCATTCTGAGGAGAACACACAAAGTACCGGCGCGGCGGCGGGTAGGTACCTGCCGCGAGATGACGAAAGAATTTGGCAAGTTCCGGGAAGAACTCGCCAGGGGTAAGCGGCGCCTTGTAGTGCTTAGCCTGAAAAAGGTCCCACTGATCTGCGGTCAGTGCACCCGTAAGTCGCGCCTCGACGTCCCGGCCTGCGTCGCCTGGTCCGCCGAAGCGCTTGACCTGATGATACTTGTGGCCATTGACCTCCCACTGCAACGCACTGCGCTCGATGAATTCCTCCCACTCGTCCGGTTTGAAATGACGAACCATCAGGGAAGGCGGCAATGCCCCGGCTTTGATGACGAGCTGGTTCGGGCGGAGCGTCGACATGTGGTCGCAGAAAAAACCTGAGTGCTGAATTATCGCTGTCACGAAGGGGTTGCGGCACACGCGATGCACATTTTCATGCCGACCCCGCACGCCTGCACCCCGGTTCAACTACCTAGGCGAGCAGGGCACGGCCGGATTTGTTGAGGTCCGCTAATTCTGGGAGTGGAACAAAGTTGGGGGAGGCATGCGTCGTGTCACGCGCCGGTCGAGAACTCCGGGGAGCGAAAGTGCGGGAAATGCAGCTTGAAGTGCCCCAGCAAGCAGCCGTCGAGCAAGCTGACGCGGGTCTGCAGCAAGAGATGCGCGCCCTTGACTGACCACCGCATCTGCTGGCGTTTCGACATGCGCCGGTTGACGACGTGATTCATGACAGATTCCGCCGGCGCGGTCGAGATGCGACGCCCCTGCTGCCTCGCTTTCGCGTAGTCAACCAGGATCGGCGCATTGTTCTCGAGAAACGCACGTAGCCGCAGGGTCGCCCCTACCGCAGTCATGGTGGTGCTCGCATAGAACGGCTTCATCAACGGTGCGGCCTCCGCGAGCGAAGCCTCGAGCGTACGCGTGAGTTCGATACCGAGCGCCGCTCGCCCGCGCCACAGCGCGTCACGAATCTTCGCCCAGAGTCTTCGGCATCTTTGTAGGATAGCGGGTGCGGGCTCGAACGTGCTCGCGAACAGCGACGTCTTTACCGCATGCAGCTTCATGGCCAAGTGAAACCAGTCGAGCATTGGTGTTGCAACGTGCGGTACCACATCGGTGACCAGGGAGCGCATGCCCTGTGCGCCGTCGTTCACGACATCCACTTCGGTTCCGGCATGCCAACCGCTGTTCTTCAGCGCTGCGGCGACAAGCATGGACGTGAGGCTACGGCGTAACGTGACGCAGGCGAAGCGTCGACCGCAGTGTCCGTCTCGAATGATGCGCCCGGCAACGACTTCGATCTTGGTGGTTTCCTCCAACGCATTGCCTGTTACGACCGTACTGTCTATCGCCAACCCCAGTCGGTCGGCGCTGCGAGAGGTATGGGTGGCCGCAAGCCACCCTGCTTCGACCTCCCGGTCTTCGATATCCTGACCCACACCAATCGTCTGCCGCCGAACGCACATGTGCGACAGCTTGGGTATGCCACACAACTCGCCAATGTGCTTTGCAGCTGAACGATAGGGCATCTGGGCGCCATCACGCGCGCACAGGTACGAGACCTCAGGCGTAATGCGCGCCGGCAAAAATTTTGCGATCGGGCAGACCGACTCGCGGAATGGTGCGATATCGCCGTTTTCGTCCAGAGGTTCTGGCAAGCACATGCAAGCGACTACGCGCGGAACTCGTATGTGGACCACGCCCAATGCTGTAACAAACACGCGGGAACGCCAGTCCTTGATTCGGCGAAAACGTCCGCAGTGAGGACACCTGCGTTTGGCTGCGTCATACGCGAGAACCTGCTGTTGAGTCACCGCCTGCTGCAGCACGCCGAGCAATGCGCGGGCCTCTGCAAGCGAGATACCAAAGTCGGAGACTGTCGCGCGGGACGCGTCAGGCCGCCTCAACTTGCCGAGGCCAACGACCTGGCATTCGCCGCCGCCATCAACTCTGCGTAGCTCAACCTCCCATTGAATAGGCGACATTCTTGCCCCCAATTTGTTGCTTCGACGAGGCCAGCGTATCAGACTGCAGAGCACTCCCCCAGCTTTGTTCCACTCCCAGAATTAGCGGACCTCAACACGAGGTGCTGGACGTCGAGCGTCTGCTGCGCACCATGCGCGATGACTTGGTGTCGATCGCGCTGCGCGAGGGCTCGCCCGTTCTGGTCGAGCACCTGCAGGCGTCGATCCGCAAGTACGGCGAGCCGCGCCTGACCCCCGTGTCGCTGCAGATGATCGAGCTGGCGGCCGGCAGCTGGGCCAAGGCCGCGCCGGCGGCGAATCACGCCGTCGCGCGCTGGTTCCGGCCGCTGGTCGCACAGCGCCTGGCCGAGGTCGGCGTGGCCACGGTGGGCGAGCTCGTCGCGTACTGCAACCGCCGAGGCGGCGCCTGGTGGC
This sequence comes from Burkholderia glumae LMG 2196 = ATCC 33617, assembly GCF_000960995.1. Classification (NCBI taxonomy): domain Bacteria; kingdom Pseudomonadati; phylum Pseudomonadota; class Betaproteobacteria; order Burkholderiales; family Burkholderiaceae; genus Burkholderia; species Burkholderia glumae. The sequence continues at coordinate 45,639 of NZ_CP009433.1, forward strand.
GCTCGGTACCGCGCATCGGCGTCGGTCGGGCGCGGGCGCTAGTGGCCTGGTTGCGCCGGCACGCCGAGACGATCGGCCAGACAGTGGACGCCGATGTCGATGGGGTCGATCCGTTGCTGGCCGCGCCCGAGACGCGCGTCGCGCTGCGTCGGGGCCAGCTGGTGCCGATCCACCGCCTGGTGGTGCCGCACGAGCTCGCCGGCGCCCGGGGCGCCAACCGCGCACCGGCGTTTCCCTACATCTCGGCCGCCCACGACCTGGACGCGGTGTTCGCGTACCTGCATCGTTACGACGGTCAGGCGGCCACCCAGCGCGCGTACTGGCGCGAACTCGAGCGCTTCGTGCTGTGGTGCGTGCTCGAGCGCGGCCGCCCGATGTCCTCGATCCTGGTCGACGACTGCGAAGCCTACAAGGCGTTTCTGGCCAACCCCTCGGACACGTTCCGTGGGCCGCCGGCCTCCCGTGCCTCGGGCCGCTGGCGCCCGTTCGCCCTGACGCCGCTGTCGCTCGACAGCCAGCGCTATGCGGTGCGCACGCTGCGCGCGGCATTCGACTGGCTGGTGAAGGTGCGCTACCTGGCTGGCAACCCGTGGGTGGCCGTGACCGACCCTAAGCCCGTCAAGCGGGCGACCAAGCTGCAGGTGCAGCGGGCGCTACCGATCGACGTGTGGAGCCGGGTGCGCGCGGAACTCGCCGAGCGCGCCGAAGGCCTGGGGCCACAGGGCCCGGACTGGCGCGTGGCGCGTGCGTTGGTGCTGCTGATGGGCGACGCGGGCCTGAGAATCGAGGAGGCCGTGACGGTGGAGCGGGGCGGGCTGCAGTGGTGGCCTGCCGAGGACGAGACGCCCGCGAGCTGGATGCTGCGCTTGATCGGCAAGGGCAGCAAGGAGCGCATCGTGCCGTTGACCGAGGACACCGTGGCGGCATTGCGCGAGCACTGGCAAGACCGCGGCCTGGATCTGGACGCGCCCGGCGCCGCGGCCGACAGCGTGCCGCTGGTGGCGCCGACGGTGGTGCCGCCCACGCCTGCCAGTCGGGAAAAGTTTGGCGTGACCGACGCGGGGGAGGTGACGCGCGCGGCCGGCTATACCCCGCGCGCCGCGCGCCGGGTCGTGACACGGGCCCTCAGGCGCCTGCTCGAGCAACTGCCGGATTGGGAGGAGTCGGCCCGCCGGCAGCTGGCCGCGACCTCGCCCCACGCGTTCCGGCACACGTTCGGCACGCAGTCGGCTGCGGCCGGCATGGCGATCGAGGTGCTGCAGCAGGTGCTGGGCCATGGCTCGCTGCAAACCACCACGATCTATGTCAACGCCGAGCAGCAGCGCATGCGCCAGGAGAGCGCGAAGTATCATGCGCGCTTGGCTGCCCGCCGAGCCAAGTAAGCGAGAGGCCGGCAGGCTAGTCTGGATGAACGCCGCACGGCCACCGGCACCCGCGCCAGCCGCCTTTTCGTGAAATCGTTACTCGGTATCCGGTGTCGCCGACTGCGTCGAGCGGCGCCGGCTTACTGCCAGGCCGCACCTCTGCCGTCGGCCGTCGCGATCCGGAAGAAGGCCACCGCGTCACGAAGCGTGGCGGCCTGTTCGGCCATGGCCTGCGCCGCGGCCGAGGCTTGTTCCACCAGGGCCGCGTTTTGCTGGGTCACCGCGTCCATCTGGCTGACCGCGGTGTTGACCTGTTCGATGCCCGTGCCCTGCTCGTCGGATGCCGAGGCGATCTCGCCCATGATGTCGGTGACCTGGCGCACCGACTTGACGATCTCGGACATGGTGGCGCCCGCCCGATTGACCTGCTCCCGTCCAGTTGCCACGTGATCTACCGAGCGTTCGATGAGATCTTTGATTTCCTTGGCGGCGCTGGCGCTGCGCTGGGCGAGCGTGCGCACCTCGCCCGCCACGACGGCAAACCCTCGGCCCTGTTCGCCCGCGCGCGCGGCTTCCACCGCGGCGTTGAGCGCCAGGATGTTGGTCTGGAAAGCAATGCCCTCGATTACCGTGATGATTTGCGATACCTTGCCGGAGCTTTCCGAGATCGACTTCATCGATTCGACGACCTGGTCCACGACGTTACCGCCGCGCACCGCCACGTCGCACGCATTGGTGGCGAGCATGTTGGCCTGCTTCGCGCTATCGGTGTTCTGCCGGACGGTCGAGGTCAACTGCTCCATGCTCGCGGCGGTTTCCTCCAGCGAGGCGGCTTGCTCTTCGGTGCGTTGCGACAGGTCCAGATTGCCTTGGGCGATTTCACCCGCGGCTGACTTGATCGACTCGGCGGACGACTGGATGCCCGCGACGATGCCCCTCAGTTGCTGCCGCATGCCCTCCAGCGACGCCATCAGGCTGCTTTGATCCTTGTCGCGAACCGGCGCCGCCACCGAGAGGTCGCCCTGCGCGATGCGGCTGGCCACGCTCGCGGCCGCGGCGGGCTCGCCGCCCAGCGCCCGGAGGATGCCGCGCGTAATGACGATGCCCAACACAATCGCAAGAGTGATCGTGATCAGGCCGGCGGCCGTCAAGGTGAACATGGTGGCGGTGGTCATCGTGGCAACCTCGCCGGAGCGCTGGTCCAGCAGGGCCTGTTCGGCACTGCCGACGTCGGCGGCCACCGCACGGTAGCGATCCATGAACTGCTTGTCCTTGCTCAGCTTGAATTCATCCGTGAGCGCGCTCAGCGGCTGGGTTCCCGCGTTGACGTCGCGTCTCATCCCGATCAGCTTTTCGGCGACGCTGCCCACCTTGTTGCGCAACTGCAGCAGTTCCTCCAGGCGCTGTTGCTGGGCGGCGTTGTCCGAGGTGAGGCCGCGGATGACTTCGTACGCCTTGGCGAATTGGCCTTGGCCGGCCAGATAGGGATCGAGAAATTTGTCGTCCCCGGAGATCACATAGCCGCGTACCCCCGTCTCCATGTTGACCATGTTGGCCAACATCTCGTCGTTCGCTCGCAGCACGCGATAACTATGGATGTTCCATCCGTTGGCGTCGTTCAGGCGCAGGAAATTGACGATGGAGATCGCGCTGCCGATCAGCGAAATCAGTATGACGATTCCGAACGCACCAGCGAGCTTCTGGCCTACGGTCAGTTTTTTCATAGCGTTCCCGATTGGTTTGTGAATTGTGTGCAATGACGGCAACTGTTTTGGTTGCTGAAGTGATGTTGGCGTCGCAGAATCGGGAAAATTGACTCGTTTAGGATTGTGTGGAGGTATTTGTTGCCGAATTGATCTCGCGATTTCAAAAGTACAGACGCGCAAACGATGTCTCAAGCACGATTAACTTATCTCGCACGCGGAAGATCGATCCGATAGCGCGTGTATCGGGATTCCGTATGCCAGACGAGGCTGCATATCGGCGCTGCGGTACGGCAGGATATGTTCGTGCTGCTCCTCGCCGACGTGACCAACATGGGGCTCGCTGAAGTCGCCGCGGCCACCAAGCAACTGGGTGCGCAAGGCGCTCGAAGACTCGCGACTCTGCTGCGTGCGGAATTACGCGCTCGCGCCGAGCTACCCAGGCGCCAGGCGGGCGCGCTGAGAAAGCGGCCAAGCCCAAGCTGCTCGCCCGGTATCGGCGCATGCCCATTCGCGGTGGACAGGCCGCTCTGCTGGTGGAGTTCGCCTCGGCCGACGTGTTCTACCGCGAGATCGATGATCTCGTCGCGGGGATCGCGCTCGCGGCCGAATGGCACGACTGTATCTCGGAGAGCGAGGCGCGAGCGGAGGGGGGACGGGCAAAAGTGGGGCTGATGAGTGCCTCCGAGGCCGACTGGCGGGCTGTTTCGAGCGACCAATATCTGGATGCGCAGGAGCGCCTCGAACAACTCGCAGAGGGGGAACGATCAGCGAACCTTGATCAAGGTCAACGAGAATGCAATCAGTGGGGCTCCCCAACCCTTCAGCCAGTTTGGAAGCGAACGTAAACAAGTTGACAAGATAATCTGCACGGTCTGGGAGCCGCAATGAAAAACATGACTGTATCCGCCCGCCTAATCACCGGGTTCGGGTTGCTGATGGCATTGTTGCTGGCAGTTGCGGCGATCGGTTTTTACGGGTTGTCACAGTTGAACGAGCAACTGAACGCTGTCACGGTGAACAACACCGAAGCGAAGCTGGCTAACCGGTTGCGCGTATCGATACTGGACCGCGCTATTGCTGTGAGAAACTTGGCATTGCTTACCGATGCGCAGGGAACGGCCAAGGAGGTGGAGCGCATTAGCAGGCAGGAGAAAATCTACGCCGACGCCTATCAGACACTGGCGAAGACGCTTGCGGACGAACTCGGCACGACGCAGCGAGAGAAAACGCTCCTCGTCCAGCTCGAGCAGGACGAAGCGGCGGCCCAGCCTGCATTGCGCAAGGCCACTCAGTTGGGTTTGTCGAATGATATGGCTGGCGCTACTCGGGAACTGCTGCAGAACGTCAGGCCGCTACAACAGAGTTGGCTGGCACACGCGGTCGAGCTGGTCGATTTCGAGGACCAGCTCAACGACCAAGCGCAACATGACGCGGTGCGCACGTACTCTAGCGTTCGCGTACTGATCGCAGCCATCGTTGCCGGTTCGCTGCTTCTGGCAGCCGTGACCGCAATCCTCATTACGCGCAGCATCCTGAGCCAGCTCGGCGGCGAACCCGGTTTCGCGCAGTCCGTGGCGGCGGAAATCGCCAATGGCAATCTGATGGTGGATTTGCACCTGAAGCCTAGCGATTCGACCAGCCTCATGGCATCGCTGGAATCGATGCGCGCCAGGCTCACGTCGATCGTGCACGGCATCAAGACCTCGGCCGAATCCATCTCGGTTGCCGCCAACGAGGTTGCCCAGGGCAATGTCGCTCTCTCGCAGCGCACCGAAGAGCAGGCGGCATCGCTCGAAGAGACGTCTGCCAGCATGGAAGAAGTGACCTCGGCGGTGAAGCACAATACTGACAATGCCCGGCAGGGCAGCGCGCTCGCGGTCACGGCGTCGCAGACCGCTGCGTCTGGCGGTGACGTGGTCCGTCAAGTGGTGGGCACCATGGAAGACATCACGTCGAGCTCGCGCAAGGTTACCGAGATCATTTCCGTGATCGAGGGGATCGCTTTCCAGACCAATATTCTGGCACTCAACGCGGCGGTCGAGGCAGCACGCGCAGGCGAGCAGGGCCGCGGCTTTGCCGTCGTCGCAGGGGAAGTGCGCACCCTGGCGCAGCGCAGTGCGGTGGCGGCCAAGGAAATCAAGGCACTGATCGAAACGTCGGCGTCGCACGTGGCTGCCGGCTCGCAATTGGTTGCCGGCGCTGGCGCGACCATGGATGAGATCGTCCGTTCGGTACAGCGGGTCACCGACATCATGGGCGAGATCGCGTCGGCGTCGGCGGAGCAAAGCACGGGAATCGAACAGATCAACACGGCCGTGGCGCAGATGGACGAGGTCACCCAGCAGAACGCGGCGCTGGTGGAGCAGGCCACGGCCGCGGCGCAGTCGATGGCGGATCAGGCGGAAAGCCTGCGGGCCACGGTGTCCATCTTCCGGGTCGATGCAAGGGCGCAGACGGAGCTCGCTGCACCGGTGAAGCAGTCCGTTAGCGTCGGGCCGAAGCAGGCGAAGCGCCGCTATGAGCCGGCGCAGCCCCGGCTGGCTGCGGCTAGGACGGGAAGCGGCGAGTGGGCCACGTCCTGACCTGCGAGCAGGCGATCAATCGCCTTTTCGTTGCCGCCGCTCTCTGGATCGACACCAAACGCGGGGAGCGGGTTACCCCTAATAAGGACAAACACCTAGCGTTCTTCAGCAAGCCACCCGGGCGTCGTAGTTACATTTGTCTTTCCGATGTCTTGCGTTTTAATGTGGAGAATGTAATGTCCTTTCTAGTTAATCTTAAGATTGGCAGCCGGCTGGCGATTGGCTTCGCCATTTCAGTCGGGCTCGTGTGTGTGATCGGCGCGATGGCGATCTGGCAGATCGGCAAGGTGTATCAGAAAACCGAGGAAATCTCCGGCGAGATCCTGCCAACTGTTCAGACGCTCAGCGATGTCCGAGCGACGGCCAATACCGTTCGGCGCGCGACCCTGCGAGGCCTGCTTGAGGCCGACCAGCAAGGGCGCAACGCGCAGCGGGAGGCTCACGACACGGCGCTGCGGCAGTACGAAAGCCTGTTTGCCAGCTATAAGTCGCTGGCGAAATCGTCCGACGGCGCACGGCTCACCCAGGACATCGAAGCCGCCTGGGCGATTTTCCTGAAAAACGATCAGCGATTGCAGGAGGCAGTCGCAGCGGGCAAAACCGATGCGCTTGAGATGCGGACGCTGGCGACCAGGGGAAGTGCAACCGAGTTCGCGAGCTTCGTGAAGGTGGTCGAGGCAGCGGTACAGGCGAGTCGGGAACGCAGTGATTCAGCCAGCGCATCCGCCTTGACTTCGTACCACTCGGCGGTGCGCGGCACGGTCATGCTGGTGGCGGTGGCGGTGGCCGCCGGCATCGGCATTGCGATCCTGATCACGCGCTCCATCACCCGGCCGCTCAACCGCGCTGTCACCGTCGCGCAGACTGTCGCGCAAGGCGATCTCACCTCGGACATCGATGTGAGCGGCAAGGACGAGACGGCCATGCTGCTTGCCGCGCTCAAGGAGATGAACGCTCGGCTTGCCCGGATGGTGGGCGACATCCAGCAGAGCGCCGACAGCATTGCGACCGCGTCCTCGGAAATCGCGTCCGGTAACGTCGATCTCAGCCAACGCACCGAGGAGCAGGCCGCCTCGTTGGAAGAGACCGCCGCGAGCATGGAGCAGCTGACTTCGGCGGTCAAGCAGAACGCGGACAACGCGCAGCAAGGCAGCAGCGTGGCGAAGAACGCCTCCGAAGTGGCCGAGCATGGCGGCACGGTCGTGAGCCGAGTCGTGGACACAATGCAGGAAATCAGCGAGCGAGCGGGCCGCATGTCGTCCATCATCGTCACGATCGAAGGCATCGCATTCCAGACCAACATCCTTGCGCTCAACGCGGCCGTGGAGGCCGCGCGCGCCGGCGAGCAGGGCCGCGGATTCGCGGTGGTGGCGGGCGAGGTGCGCACGCTTGCGCAACGCAGTGCCGCGGCGGCCAAGGAGATCAAGGATCTGATTACAGAGTCGGGTCGACGGAGTGAATAAGGGGGGAGCGCTGGTAGCTGAGGCTGGGGCCACGATGAAGGAAGTGGTCAGCGCCGTGGCCCGAGTTACGGACCTCATGGAGGAAATCTCCGCTGCTTCGCAAGAGCAGCGCAAGGGTATCGAGCAGGTGAATCAGGCGGTCACGCAAATGGATGAGGTGACGCAGCAAAACGCGGCGCTGGTGGAAGAGGCGGCCGCGGCTGCGCAATCGATGTCCTCTCAGTCGTCTAGCTTGAAGGACATGATCTCGGTGTTCCGCATCTCCGCGGGCCGCGCCAGCGTGCCTAACGTGTAGAAGTCGCGACCCGATCTGACAGTTACCCGTTCCGACGGTGCGTGACTGTCAGATCAGATTCAGGTGGCTCACTTTCTCCTTCCACACCTCCTTGCCCGCGATGAGCGTCTGCAGAGGCGTGCGACCGCAGCACATCTTACCCTGATGGTGTTGATGTCCGCACAGAACTGACCCACTAGAGCTGAAAATTTTCATCGAATTTTGACCCACGTGATTGAATGCCCTGCTCAATCTTTGAGCAGGGGATACAAAGGTGATCACGGTGGGCATATTGGCCAAGATCAGGCGGATGTATTTCCGCGAGAAGGTCCCGCTGCGCGAGATTGCGCGGCGTACGGGCCTGTCCCGAAACACGGTGCGCCGCTGGCTGCGGCAGACTGATGCCGTCGAGCCGAAGTATCCGAAGCGCGTCAGCCCGAGCGTCATCGACGACTGGGCCGCACAGCTGACAGGTTGGCTGCGTGCCGACAGTCATCGCCCAAAGCGTGACCGGCGCACCGCCCGGTTCATGTTCGAGGCGATCCGCGCCGAGGGTTACGCCGGCAGTTATGGCCGCGTGAGCGCATTCGTGAGGCGTTGGCACGAGGAGCAGGCTGAGGCGCCTCGCAGGAAGGCCTTCGTGCCGCTCGCCTTCGAACCCGGCGAAGCCTTCCAGTTTGACTGGAGCTGCGAATATGCGTTTGTTGGCGGGCTGCGGCGACGCTTGGAGGTCGCCCACGTCAAACTTAACTCCAGCCGGGCGTTCTGGCTGGTCGCCTATCCCACCCAGAGTCACGAGATGCTGTTCGACGCACACGCGCGCGCATTCGCCGCGTTCGGCGGCGTGCCCCGGCGCGGCATCTACGACAACATGAAGACCGCCGTGGACAAGGTCGGCCGCGGCAAGGAGCGCGCGGTCAACGCGCGCTTCGAAGCAATGTGCAGTCACTACCTGTTCGAGCCAGAGTTCTGCAACCGTGCCGCCGGCTGGGAGAAAGGCATCGTCGAGAAGAACGTTCAGGACCGGCGACGTCAGATCTGGCACGAAGCAGCGCTACGGCGCTGGGAAACGCTGGAGATCCTAAACGAATGGGTCGCTGGTCAGTGTCGTGAGGCCTGGCAGATGCGGCACCCGCAGTGGCCCGAGCTGACAGTCGAGGACGTGCTGCAGGACGAGCGCATCAGGCTGATGCCCAATCCACGGCCGTTCGACGGCTACATCGAGCAGACCCTGCGAGTCTCGTCGACCAGTCTGATTCACTTCCAGCGCAACCGCTACAGCGTGCCCACCGAGTACACGAACCAGTTGGTGAGCGTGCGCTGCTATCCGGCATATCTCAGCGTCGTCGCCAACGCCCAGGAGATCGCACGCCACGAACGCAGCTTCGAGCGGCACATGACCTTCTACGATTGGCGCCACTACGTCACGCTGGTCGAACGCAAACCCGGCGCACTGCGCAACGGCGCACCGTTCATCACGATGCCGCAGCCGCTGCAACTGCTGCAGCGGCATCTGCTGAAACACCCGGGCGGCGATCGCGTCATGACGCAGGTGCTCGCTGCGGTGCGCGAACACGGGCTCGATGCGGTGCTGCTCGCCGTACAGGCTGCGCTGGATTCAGGACGCCCCAGCGCAGAGCACGTTCTGAACGTGCTGAGCCGGTTGAAGGCACCCACCACGAGCACCAACCTCGCGACGACGAAACTCCAGCTTACCGAAGAGCCGGCCGCCGACGTGAGCCGCTACGAAACCCTGCGTGCCAACCCACCGGAGGACCGTCATGTCTAACGACATCGCCGCCCAGCTCAAGGGGCTCAAACTGCATGGCATGGCGAGCACGTGGCCGGAGCTGCTGGCGCAGTCGCGTCACACGGAGTTCAACCCGGAGCGCTTCATGAAGCAGCTGCTGATGGCTGAAACCGCCGAACGGCAGGTGCGCTCGATCGCCTACCAGATGACCGCCGCTCGCTTCCCGGCACACCGCGACCTGAAGGGCTTCGACTTCGCGCAGGCACACGTCGACGAAGCGCTGGTGCGCGAACTGAGCGAGCTGTCGTTCCTCGCAAGCGCGCACAACGTCGTGTTCATCGGTGGTCCGGGCACCGGCAAGACGCACCTCGCCTCAGCGATCGGAATCGAAGCCGTACAGCGCCACGGCAAGCGCGTGCGCTACTTCTCGACTGTCGAGCTGACCAACGCCTTGGAGCAGGAGAAGTCCATCGGAAAACAAGGCCAGATCGCCCACAAGCTGATGTACGTCGACCTGGTGATCCTCGACGAACTGGGCTATCTGCCGTTCAGCCAGACCGGCGGTGCATTGCTGTTCCATCTGCTCTCAAAGCTATACGAGCACACGAGCGTCGCGATCACGACCAATCTCAGCTTCGGCGAGTGGGCGAGCGTGTTCGGGGACGCAAAGATGACGACGGCGCTGCTGGACCGCGTCACCCATCACTGCCACATCGTCGAAACGGGCAATGAATCGTGGCGCTTCAGGACCAGTTCTGCCAAGGCAAAGACAACAAGAAAAAGAGCGGCAAAACCAGCGGGTAACGAAGAGTTATCCACACCGGAATAGATGTACTACGCTGTCTCGGGGTGGGTCAGATTTAGATGAAATCGGTGGGTTAAGACTCGGTGGAAATCAACATCGTCGTCTACTACCAGGACCTTCACCGGTCTCGCAGCCGCTCTCGAGAACTTACGCCCGGAACAGATCCATGTGCGTTGACCGTTCATGTTGCCCTCGTGGCGGTGGAATCAACGCAGATCAGAAAAAAGTGTTCCCGTGGTGGCGCCAGTAAGACGCCGTCCTTGAAACGGGCGAAACCCGTCGGTACATATCGTTACGGTCGCAGCACGGTGGTCGACTCGTCGTCGCCCGGTTCGTCATTAGGGCCTGCAGGTTAAAAAGGGTCCCGAACGAGTATGAAAATTCATTTGCGCAGGATAACCAACTGTCCGATGCCACGAAATGATGCGCTTCGTCTCGACACCGCTCCGCCATGGGGAAAATTCTCATCCTTGTAATTCCGCATCTTTTAACGGTACGCCGCCTCGCGTTCTCTGAGGCGAACGATCCTGCAGGCCGCCTTCCGGGCCCCGGTGCGCGCGCCGCGTGGGCGCGGCACGGACATTGCGGATGGGTTCCTGCGAGCCGACCGCGGCCAAAGCGTTGACGTAGTTTGAGCCCGGTTGCGGCCGGGCGGTCGGCTCCGTCCTGTTCCATCTGCACAAGGAGGATTCATGTTCAGCTACAACTCTCGGCTGCAATACACAGTACGTGTTGCCACGCCTAATCCGGGCCTGGCCAACCTTCTGCTGGAACAGTTCGGCGGCCCCCAGGGGGAACTCGCTGCGGCGATGCGTTACTTCACGCAGGCCGTCACCGAAGAGGATCCGGGCCGGAAGGACATGCTGTTCGACATCGCCACCGAAGAACTGAGCCACCTCGAAGTGATCGGGTCACTCGTCGCCATGCTCAACCGGGGCGCGAAGGGCGAGCTCGCAGAGGCCGTCGATACGCAGGCCGAGCTTTACCGGAAGTTGCAAGGCGCCGGCAACGATAGCCACGTCACACAGGTGCTCTACCGCTGGTCTCGACCACCTGGTCGATACGCTCGATCTGGCCTTGCGTCTCCTCGAGATGAGCTTTGAACGCCTCGCTGAGCTCGGGCTCGCTAGCGGCGCGAGAGAGTTTCGCCAGCGCGCGCGTCAGCTGCTTTTCCGCGCTGTAAATGTCCGAGAGCATGTGAACGAACAGATCGTCGACTGTCTTGCGTTGTGCCATATTGGGCTCCTTTGCCAGATGAATGGAGCACGAGTAGTTGCAAAACTTGTACCCGACGCTCGGGGGCCAAATAACGTGGCTTCACCGGCCTGTTCAGCCGCTCGAAGTGCAGAATTTACAGGAACATTCGTCCTTTACGAACGTCCAGCGCCGGGTGCCTCCATTTTTGATAACATTTTGGGAAGCGCTTCGTTGCATGCTGCGGCCAAGATTTGCTTCCCAGTGAGAGACTTTCCCATGTCACATATTCTGGTGGTCGACGACGAAGAAGAAACCCGCCTAGCTCTCATGGCGCTCATTGGAGTGCGCGGGCTTAGCTGCTCCGCTGCGGGGACGCTTGTCGAGGCGCGCTCGCGTATCAGCGAGCGCCGGCCCACTTTGGCGCTCTGCGACCTGGTACTGCCCGACGGCAGCGGCATGACGCTATTTGACGAGTTGACAGCGATTGGCTGCGACGTGGTGATCACGACAGGCCACGCGTCACTCGATTCAGCCATCCGTGCATTGCGGTCCGGCGCCTCTGATTACTTAGTTAAGCCAATTGATATGCAGCGAGTCGAGGCGATGCTCACGCGCAATTCACGGCGCGCGTACCCCTCCGACCTGCTTGCGGATCTCGCGGACGAATGGCGCGAAACGGGGCGCTTCGGCCTGATGCTGGGCCGCTCGGAGCCCATGCTTGACTTATACGGTGCAATCGCTCGCGTCGCGGCCACCGACGCGTCGGTGCTGCTGACGGGCGAATCAGGTACCGGTAAGGAGCTCGCCGCGCAAACGATTCACGAGCGCAGCCTCCGCCACAGCGGCCCATTCGTAGCAATCAACTGCGGCGCCCTGCCCACCCAGCTGATCGAGAGTGAGATGTTCGGCCACGCACGTGGCAGCTTTACCGGCGCCGATCGCGAACATCGTGGCTTCTTCGAACGCGCGCACGGCGGAACGTTGTTCCTCGACGAGATAACCGAGATGCCGATCGATCTGCAGGTGCGGCTGCTGCGCGTACTGGAGACACGCCGCGTGCTGCGACTTGGTGGTTCGAGCGAGATCGACGTGGACGTGCGGATCGTGGCCGCGACCAACCGCGATCCGCTCGGCGCAATTGACGACGGCGAGCTGCGTCACGACCTGTATCACCGCATCAACGTCTTTCCGATTCCGCTGCCACCGCTGCGCGAGCGCGGCCGCGACGTAGTGCTGCTGGCTGAGGCTTTCCTTGCTCGATTCAACGAAGCAATGAGCCGCGCGCTGCGGTTTTCGGAAGACGCGAAGGAGGCGCTAACGAGGCACCACTGGCCAGGCAACGTACGAGAACTGCGCAATCTCGTGCAGAGGGCCGTGATCTTCGCCGAGGGAGAGAGCATCGACACGCTTCCGGTGCCGATTCTTGAAGCGGCGTGGGACACAACGTACACGGCGGGCGAAACCGTGTCGGTGGAATTTGGCATGCCTCTGGAAGAGCTCGACCGCCGCCTGATAGCCGCGACCCTCGCGCGCTGTGGGGGCGTGAAGGCGCATGCCGCGAAAATGCTCGAGGTCAGCCTGAAGACCGTCTACAACCGCTTGGGTGAAGTACCGGAAAAAGGCATCTAGGGAGGGTCGGTACAAGGCGGCGCTCGCGCCAAATCCTGGTCCGCCTGCATGAATGAAAAACCGATGCAGCGCGGCGCGAGCTTCGGGTCAACGGTGACGGGAATAGGGTTGGTCGAATCCTCTCTCGGTCGGTGGTCATCGCTAAGAGATGGTTTCAAAAAGAGTCCAAGGGCTGTTAGCTTTTTCAGCATTCTGTAATGGGATGGTCACCCCCACCTCTCAGCGAGTAGGCTGCTGAGAACTTTCCTCGGGAGGTCATTGCCATGGACAGCGTCACGATGATTGGAATTGATTTGGGCAAGCATTCTTTCCGGCGCTGTCACGTTAGCGGAGTATGTTCACACCGGGCGCAAGCTTGACCCGCACGTTTCATGCGGCAGACGGATTCTGGGTGACCTCGGTCAATTCACGCCACGTCGAGAAGCGTACGGCAAGGTGTTTGCGATAAAGCGAGGCACGCAGCAGATGCCGCTTCAGGGCGAAGTGCTGGCGGATCGGCCCGAAGCTCGCGAGGAACGCCTGAGTGCGTGTCGGGTCGCGAAACCCCCGCATGCGTCGCTCGCGTTCGCGGGTCGGCTGATGGCTGTTCTCGGCGCGGTTGTTTAAACGGGCTGCGGCCTTCACGAACACGTGCTTGACGTTGGCGAGCTCCGGGATGTCAGCCTTGGCAGCCGGGTAGCTACGTAGCTGGTCTGTGACGATCTTGCGCGGCGCCGGAAAGGAACGCAGCACACGCTGGAAAAAGCGCTTCGCTGCGGTCTTGTCACGCTGCTTCTGTAGAAGAATATCCAGCTCGGCACCGTGTTCGTCAACCGCCCGCCACAGCAGCCAGGGCTCGCCACGCAGATTCATGAACATCTCGTCCAGATGCCAGGTACGGCCCGGCTTTCGTCGCGCTGCCTTGGCCTGCCGGGCGAAGGTAGCGCCGAATTTGTCGCACCACCGGCGAATCGTCTCGTAGCTGACGATCACGCTGCGCTCGAATAGCAGTTCCTCAATGTCACGTAGGCTCAACTGGAAGCGGAAATACCAGCGCACCGCCTGGCTGATGATCGCTGCGGGAAATCGATGGCCGTGGTAGAGCGATTTTGGTTTCATTGGCTCATCTTACGCGACCATACCCGCCAACGTGACAGCGCCGGATTAATCGTCTGGATTGATGCGACCTAAATCCCGAATCGGGTCATAAAAATAAGAGGACATGCTTGCATAACGATGCGGCTTGGGAGGAAGCGACACGCTTATGTCAATCCTTTCGATGCCGCGTTTTATGGTGTAGGAAACGGATCGGGTGCAAATGAAGAGATAATTTCCTTGCGGGCACGGATATCGTTTTTCACCGGCCGGCAGCCATGCCTCGCGCAGCCTTATTTCGGTCAATTCATTGTCCGCGGAGTAATGCGCCAGCGTCGTCACCCTGAGCGTATCCTCGGAATTGACCATCATCATGATCGAGCGCGAGGCCGCGGCAAAGCTGATGGCGATGATGGCGAGTGCGATCAGCGTCTCGATGAGGGTGAATCCGGGTTCCGAAGATTTGCCGAGGCAAGATCCCCCCCTGGTGCTGGTTGGCTTGACAGGTCGAGTCGTCATAGTCGGCCGATGAAAAAATAACGCCCGGCGATGCATCGCCACCGGACGTGCGGGAAAGCCTGCCGGCGGCACCCCCTCGGCCGAGGAGTTGAACTGGCTCGGCCAGGCCGGGCGCAGTCAACTCCTCGGGCGCTATCCGATCAGGTCAACACCTCACGTAGACCGGCTTGATGTCGCCGTCCGCCATCCCGTTGGGCAGCGTGCGCGGCGTCAGCACCGTGACGTTGCTTGCACCTTGGTACGGGTAGTACCAGAAGAAATGGCCATACATTCTGCTGCCATAATGAACCTCGAGCCAGCCATGCGAGCGGCGGTACTTCGGAACAAAGGTCAGCCACGCCTTCTGCCCCGGCGGAACATTCAGCGTATAGGTTTGCATTGCCGTGCTTGTCGTGCCAGTGGTGTACGTGGTCGAGCTACCGCTCTGACCGTCGAGACCTAAAGTCGCGGCGACACCGTCCGAGAAGCCCCCGCTCAACGACCAGCCGCTGCTGGAGTTGGTTTCGCGCGCCACGCTTGCCGAGGTCGAGTAAGACCAGCTTGCGCTTTCGGAGTTGGTCGTCGTCCCGTGACAGTTGTAGTATTCAGTGCTGACCTGACTGGCACGGCCTTCGCTGAAATCATGACTCACTTCGTGCCAGATGCATTTGTCCGGTTTCGTTCCACCATTTCCTCCCAGACAGTCGCCCTGGGCATCCGGACTGGTATTGTTGTCTGGCCAAAGAGGGGAGCGCCAGATTCCGTTGTAGGAAGCATAGGCGGCTCCGCCAATCGAGACGTTGAGAATGGTAAGCAACAAGATTGCCAATGATTTATGTTTCATGCTTTCCCCCGGCATAAATTTCTATGTTAAAAAGACAAGTAATATTCGATATATTTGATTTTTATTGCACCTCCTTTGCTAATTGATTGCTGAGCTAGACTTGCTGAATCAACCAACCATTCGGGTTATGTCATATTTGTGACGTTGATTTTGTGTTGTCGAACGACCTCTCGGCATGCGTGGAATTTATCAAATTCAACAAAACAGGTTAATTTTATTTGACTATTGAAATTAAGCCTCAATAGTTCTTGCTTTTATTAAGTTATGTTTAATGCTAACCAAATAAAAAAGTAATTTGTAATTTTTAGCTAATGTTTTTTAACATTCTCACAAGTACCGGTGTTTACGGCAGGGCGCAGCTATCGTTCCGGGCGGAGTTAAGAGTCGCTAACACAAGTCATCCACGAATCTGGAGCAGATGACGGCGGCAGCCAGGACAAGCAGAGCGGTATGAATATCGAGGCGTCGTTCGAAGCGAATTCGGAGCTTGCCGAATCCGGCGAACCAGGCATGCGTACGCTCGACGACCCAACGATGCCTGCCCAGCCGTTCGCTGCTTTCGATACCGCGGCGTGCGATACGAGCCTTGATGCCGCGCTGTCTCAGATAACGTCGGCAACGCCCGAAGTCATACCCTTTGTCAGCGTGCAGTTTGCTCGGGCGCTTGCGTGGCGGACCGTTCAGCCCGGGTACCGCAGGAATGGCATCGAGCGTGGACTCGAATGCCATCGAATCGTGGCGGTTGGCTCCCGTGATCGTGACGGCCAGAGGAATGCCGCGTGCATCTACGACGATGTGTCGCTTCGATCCGAGCTTGCCGCGGTCGGTCGGGTTGGGGCCGGTTTCCTGGCCCCCCGGGGGCTGGAGACGCTGGCTCCATCGAGGCTGGCGCGTTCCCAATCGATCTGGTCGTGCTCACGCAGCCGACGCAGCATCGCCAGATGCAGCCGGCGCCATACACCGGCCGCTTGTCAGTCTCGCAGACGTCGCCAACACGTCATGCCACTGCCGAAGCCCAGTTCTTGCGGGAGGTCTTCCCACGGGGTACCGGTTTGCAGCACATACAGGATGCCGTTGAGCGCAGCTCGGTCATCGACCGTGCGCCGCCGTCCGCCCTTGGGCGATGGGGTGAATTCCGGAATCAGCGGTTTCAGCTCCACCCACAACTCGTTGCTGATTTTGCGTCTTGCCATATCGCAGACGATACGATTTCTGCTACGTCATGTCTAGGTTATGTTAGCGGCTCTTAACGGCAGAAAACGAGGAATGACCCTGCCCGCTTTCTTCGAACCGTTTCAATCTTGGAAAACGGCCGCAGCAGACAGACTGGTAACGTACCTACGGGTCCCCGATGAGCGAGTTCGGTCGCCTCGTCACGCTTGATCAGGAATCGCTGATCGTCCGGCCTGCGCGACTTGTTTCGCGCGCTCCTGCGCATCCAGATATCGATGGCTCGGAACACCGAGCAGTTGTTGGTCGTGCAGCGCCAGGATCTGCTCGATCGCCTTACGCGCGATCGTCTCCAGCGTGAGGCCTCCCTCGCCCAGTTGCCCGAAGCAGGCTTCCAACGCCGCTTCGGCCAGACGAAACCGCGCGGTCGACACCGCTTCCCGCTCCTCGGGTAACGCCAACAAATAGGTGACCTCCACCACGTTGAGAAGAATCGCAAGCTGAGCCGGTTCGGCACGCTGGTCGAGCAACAGGGACCACGCCACGTGATGCCGCAGTTGTTGCTGCCGTACCAACGCAGACGGTAACGGCAACAGGTGCGTCTTGGTCAAGGGGCGGCGTCGTCTCATCGGGTTCGGATAACGATGTCAAGATATTGCTGGGGGCGCCGGGGCCGTCGAGTTTTTGTCCAGACCAGCGCGCCGGCCGCTCGCTTAGAGGCCAGTTCAAAAACTCCCGAGAGGGGCTGTTTACTTCCTCGGCAAGCTGTTAACCTTGGGCATCAGAACAACGGAAGTCCAAGGATGGAAGCGCCAATCATTGACGACGAACTGTGGATACTGATCGAACCATTGCTGCCACCTGCGAAGCTTCGAGCGAAGAGCGATCCTGGTCGCCCGCGCGTGTCCGACCGTGCGGCTCTCAACGGCATCCTGTTCGTGTTCAAAACGGGAATTCGTTGGAACCACTTGCCGACTCGTCTGGGCTTTGGCTCGGGCGCCACATGCTGGCGGCGATTGAGCGACTGGCAAAAGGCTGGTGTATGGGACCAACTGCACGAGTTGCTACTCGACAAGTTGCGTGCGGCCGGCCAAATCGATCTGTCATACGCTGCGGTCGATTCGTCGTCCGTGCGCGCCGTTGGGGCGGGCGAAAAACTGGCCCGAACCCCACTGATCGCGCGCGACCCGGTTCCAAGCACCACGTCCTCGTAGACGCCAACGGCGTTCCTCTCGTTGCGATCCTGACTGGCGCGAACACCAACGACGTCACGCAGTTGCTGCCGCTCGTTGATGCGATTCCACCCATTCGCGGCGTTCGTGGCCGACCGCTTCAGAAGCCCGGCGTCGTCTACGCCGATCGTGGCTACGATTCCACCCGACATCGTCGCGCGTTGCGCGAACGCGGTATCAAGCCCGTGATCGCCAAGCGCCGGACCGAGCATGGCAGTGGTCTGGGCAAGTATCGTTGGGTAGTCGAACGTACGCATTCCTGGCTCCACAATTTCCGGCGCCTACGCACTCGCTTCGAGCGAAGTGCCTACATTCACGAAGCATTCCTCAAACTTGGCTGCTCGCTCATCTGTTGGAACATCTTCAGACGAGCTGTGCAGGGTTTTTGAACTGGCCTCTTACTTGGCTCGGCGGGCAGCCAAGCGCGCATGATACTTCGCGCTTTCCTGGCGCATGCGCTGCTGCTCGGCGTTGACATAGATCGTGGTGGTTTGCAGCGAGCCATGGCCCAGTACCTGCTGCAGCACCTCGATCGCCATGCCGGCCGCAGCCGACTGCGTGCCGAACGTGTGCCGGAACGCGTGGGGCGAGGTCGCGGCCAGCTGCCGACGGGCCGACTCCTCCCAATCCGGCAGTTGCTCGAGTAGGCGCCTGAGGGCCCGTGTCACGACCCGCCGTGCGGCGCGCGGGGTATAGCCGGCCACGCGCGTCACCTCCCCCGTCTCGGTCACGCCGAACTTTTCCCGACTGGCCGGCGTGGGCGGCACCACCGTCGGCGCCACCAGCGGCACGCCGTCGGCCGCGGCGCCGGGCGCGTCCAGATCCAGGCCGCGGTCCTGCCAGTGCTCGCGCAGTGCCTGCACGGTGTCCTCGGTCAGCGGCACGATGCGCTCCTTGCTACCCTTGCCGATCAAGCGCAGCATCCAGGTCGCGGGCGTGTCGTCCTCGGCAGGCCACCACTGCAGCCCGCCCCGCTCCACCGTCACGGCCTCCTCGATTCTCAGGCCCGCGTCGCCCATCAGCAGCACCAACGCACGCGCCACGCGCCAGTCCGGGCCCTGTGGCCCCAGGCCTTCGGCGCGCTCGGCGAGTTCCGCGCGCACCCGGCTCCACACGTCGATCGGTAGCGCCCGCTGGACCTGCAGCTTGGTCGCCCGCTTGACGGGCTTTGGGTCGGTTACGGCCACCCACGGGTTGCCAGCCAGGTAGCGCACCTTCACCAGCCAGTCGAACGCCGCGCGCAGCGTGCGCACGGCATAGCGCTGGCTGTCGAGCGACAGCGGCGTCAGGGCGAACGGGCGCCAGCGGCCCGAGGCACGGGAGGCCGGCGGCCCACGGAACGTGTCCGAGGGGTTGGCCAGAAACGCCTTGTAGGCTTCGCAGTCGTCGACCAGGATCGAGGACATCGGGCGGC
This sequence comes from Burkholderia glumae LMG 2196 = ATCC 33617, assembly GCF_000960995.1. NCBI lineage: Bacteria > Pseudomonadati > Pseudomonadota > Betaproteobacteria > Burkholderiales > Burkholderiaceae > Burkholderia > Burkholderia glumae. Next base: position 64,641 of record NZ_CP009433.1, read on the forward strand.
CGCGCTCGAGCACGCACCACAGCACGAAGCGCTCGAGTTCGCGCCAGTACGCGCGCTGGGTGGCCGCCTGACCGTCGTAACGATGCAGGTACGCGAACACCGCGTCCAGGTCGTGGGCGGCCGAGATGTAGGGAAACGCCGGTGCGCGGTTGGCGCCCCGGGCGCCGGCGAGCTCGTGCGGCACCACCAGGCGGTGGATCGGCACCAGCTGGCCCCGACGCAGCGCGACGCGCGTCTCGGGCGCGGCCAGCAACGGATCGACCCCATCGACATCGGCGTCCACTGTCTGGCCGATCGTCTCGGCGTGCCGGCGCAACCAGGCCACTAGCGCCCGCGCCCGACCGACGCCGATGCGCGGTACCGAGCGCCACCAGGCGCCGCCTCGGCGGTTGCAGTACGCGACGAGCTCGCCCACCGTGGCCACGTCGACCTCGGCCAGGCGCTGTGCGACCAGCGGCCGGAACCAGCGCGCGACGGCGTGATTCGCCGCCGGCGCGGCCTTGGCCCAACTGCCGGCCGCCAGCTCGATCATCTGCAGCGACACGGGAGTCAGGCGCGGCTCGCCGTACTTGCGGATCGACGCCTGCAGGTGCTCAACCAGGACGGACGAGCCCTCGCGCAGCGCGATCGACACCAGGTCGTCGCGCATGGTGCGCAGCAGACGCTCGACGTCCAGCACCTCGTGTTCTTCCGGGTCGAAGTACAGCCGAGCAATGGTCGCGATCGGCAGCCCTTTTACGCGCGCGCGCAGCGCCGTGAATTCGGTGCGCGAATAGGTTCGGGGCGGCGGCAGCTCGAGCTGCTGGGGGCGATTGGCCATCGTCAGGCCCGGGCCGTCTTGCGACGGGCAGGCGCGGCGAACTGCTTGCACCAGTCGGCCTCCGCCACGGCGTCGAGAGCCAGGATCGCGGCCTCGCGTGCCTGGTCGATGGTGGCCGCCGCCACCTGCGGAATGCTGCGGCCTGTCTCGACGTCCGACACCGAGTATTCAACGCTCGTGATCGAACGCGAGCGACTGGATCGGTGGACGGCGAACGTGCGATCGCGGTACGTGAACGGCACGCCGATCACCTCGACTCGCAGACCGATGGCCAGCGCGATCTCGAACACGATGCCGTCGACGCGGCGGGCCGAGGTGCTGGAGGTGATGGTAGGACGATTCATAGGTCGTTGTCTGTGGGGTCTCGCGGGACTAGCGGAAATCCCGCGCGAGACGAGGATCACGTCAGGTAGTCGGATACCGATTGGACCGGGCCGGCGGCTGCCCGCCGCGCCGCGTCACGCGCGATGCGCTCGGGCGACTCATCGGCCAAGGGCGCCGGCCTTGCCGACGCCGTACAACCGCTCACGAGCAGCAACAGCAGCACCACGAGTTGCCGCTTGAAGCGGCGCTGAATCGCCACGACGGCACGCAGTCCGAAACGGGATCGGCGGTCACGAGCGTGCCCGGAAGGCACGGCGCTCATCGCGGCAACGCCAGCATATGGCGCAGCCGCGCTTCGTCGTACCGATAGTTCGAGGCGGCTGGATCCTTCGCGGCGAGCAGTACCTGAACGAGCGAACACCAAAGGTCGAACGCGCCCCGCGCACGACCCTCGGCGACTTGAGCGCCACCGATGCCGCCTTGCTCAGCATCGACAAGATGCCGAAGCACTTCATTGAGTGTGTGCGTGGTGAGCTGGGGGTATGTCAGGCCTGAGTTCACGATCACTCCTTGGTTAATTCCCTGACGGGGCCGCCTCACGCGGCGGAGGCGCGTCGCCGATCAAGGCGTTCAGACGCGCCTGGTCGGCTTCGAACTCCGCGGTCGCCAACGGATCGGCTGGATCCGCCAGGTCCTGCATCAGGCGATTCCAGAGCACGAACGCCCCGTTGGCGAAGTCTTGATACATCTGCTTGCGGTTCGGGTGGGAACTGCGTTCGGCGTCGGCCAGGCATTCACGGATACACGATTCGGTGCGATCCGTCAGGTGGCGCGCCGTCATCATCTGGCGGTGCGGCATCACGAACCTCGAGCAAGGACAAAACACAAGATACGACACGGGTTGGCGTCCCAAGATCCCATCGGTGGCGGGCTCGGCGCCGAGCGCCTTACCAGCCGGCGCCGTTGAACGCAGCCCACTCACCCATCACGCGTCGCGTTTGTGGGACGGTGAGGGGGAAGGGTTTGACGACGAGGCCGAATGCTCAGCCGCAGCGGCCCGCCCTCCTCTGCCGGTCTCAGCGGCAGCCAACCCCGCCCGTCAAAGCAAGGGTTTACCCTATATTCAATGAGACATAATTCGATCCTAGGTGATTTTACGACATTAATTTCAAGTCTGCTAATGGTGCTTAGCGGACTTGACGACGCCCCCAAAAAACCCGGCCGAGGCCGGGTAATCATTCCCAATCCAGCGTCCCGCGACGGCCCTACCTCACCGTTGCCAGCGGCAAAAACAACGCCAGCGGATCAGACGTGAGCGCCTGGAACCCAAAGTGGCCATAGAACGCCGCTGCGCCCTCGTCCTTCGCGTCGACCGTCAGCGCGACGGCTGGAATCTCCGAACGAGCAGCCCGGCGCAAGGCATTGACCAGCAATGCTGCCCCCAGTCCCCGTCCCCGATACCGCGCGTCGACGGCCAGGCGACCCATGCGAATCGCCGGGACGGCGGGATAGCGCGGCAGCTTCCGAATCATCTCCTGGGGCAGTTCCGCCAGCGCAATGCTGGCCGCCGATAACGTGTAGTAGCCCACCACAACATGGCCATCGAGCATCACAAAGCACGCGGCCACGCGGCGCCGAACATCCTGCGTCACGGTTTCACGCAGGTAGCGATCGAGCGCCGGCGTGCCGCATTCAAAACCCGTTCGATCGTGGGCCGCGTCGAGCGCAGCCACCGTGAGCTGCGGACCGGTCATTCGTTACGCAGCAGCTGGTTATGACGATCGAGTGCCCGCTGCAAGGCTTCCGTGGGCTTGGCAGGCGACAGAATCGCCGCGGCGAAGCGTTCTGAATCCGCAACCGACAGCCGGATCACTTCGGCCTCGGAAATGGCGCGCTGCGCGGCTTCGCGCGCGGCGGAAACGACGAAATCGGACATTGTGCGCCCTTGGATCTCGGCGGCTCGACGAATCACCGAGAGCACGTCGGCTTCGACGCGCGCTTCAAAACGAGTGGTAGCCATGGCTTGTTACCTCCTCCAGCCACTGTACGTAAATTTGCCGGGCCGGTCAATCTGTACGTAAATTTGCCGGACACACTTGCGTGGATGGAACCAGCGACCGCCGGGAAGCGCGCCCAAGGCAGCGTCCTCTGATAAGAGTAGTTATCACCTGTGCGATTTCGCTCCCGCCCAACCGCGGCGCCCGCCGCGCCCCCTCCCCTGCCCGCCTAGCCGCCCGCCAGCGCGAGGGCCGACCGCCCCAGCTCGAGCGCGGCGAGCAGCACGGCCAGGCCCACCCCGCCGCAGCCGAGCCGGGCCAGCTGGGCCACACGGCGCGCGCCGGCCGGGTGAGGATCGGCCGTCACGATCAGGCGATCGACGGCGGTGAGCAGACGGAGAAGACATTCGAGCATGGGGTCGGGACCGAGCGCCGACGGGCCGGCAATGAGGCCAGTGTGCCGGCGCCGGCGCCGCGGGTCCGCTTGTGGGTTCTTCGCGGCAGCTGCGGACCGTCGCTCGGGCCGGCGGCTGAGACCCCGGCGCCGGATCGACCGCGCGCAGCGGCTCGGCCGCGCTTCCGCCTGCTACGGTTCCGTCACGGTGGTGACAGTCCCATCACGGCTCGGGACGCCGTCTCGTTACGATGGCGTCAACGGGGGACCGCTTGGAGCCTCGTGTCTTCCACCCTATGGTGCTCGCCGATGAATTCGCCTTGTCGATTCATCTGCGCGCTTTTAGAGAATGTAGGCGCTGCAGCGGATGACAGGAGCCGCTGCAGCGGCTGCCTCAGGATTATGCTGGCCGTCAACGAAAGCCCAGCAGTAATCTGATGTGCAGAAGAGCGCTCGGCCTCCTTACCTCGGGGCCTGGATAGGCAAATGCCGATTCCAGCGCCCGATGACCATCAAGACCCACCCGAGAGAATCGACCACTATGCCCAACCAGCAGCCTTCCGCGGGCTCGCTCGCCGAAATTCGACGTACCCTCATTCCCTTCTATCAACAAGCGCTTTACGCGGGTCTTCGAGCATTAGAGCTTGATCAAAAATTCGATGTTCTCGAGCGGATAGACATTCGGGTCGAAGGTATCGCCGAGCCAGTTCATTCGACTATCATGGGCGCCTTCACTCAAAGTACGTCATCTATCGCGGCCGTCTACTCACGCCTGTTACTCGAATTTTTGGGCTTGAAAACCGGAGGTAGTTCGTCCGCACTGGTTTCAACCGGGAAACGCCGCCCAGGAGACATTGGTGTCGAGATGTTCTGTGATCGACACGGCGTGGCGGTGCCGAAAATTGATCCGTCTATTGTCGCGATCTTCGCAAATTCAAACAACGTGGCGAAAGCGTGGATCGCAACGTGCGATTTCGCGGGGCAACGACTGGCTCACATCACGACCGATTGGAGGTTGAATGGTGCCGACGTGAGGCCGATGCTTGCGTTGACATTCGAAACACTCCCCATCGTTCTGCAAAAGTATTTTTTCGACTTGCTTCCGTGACCGGCCGGGCGGCCCCTCCCCTTTCGTCGCGACCATAGATCGTCTGTACGCGCCGGGCGTTAAGCCGGCCGACTCGCCACAGGTCGTCCCTGACGACGAATTTAGAAATGTCAGGCCATGTTATTAGGTGCGGGGCGAAGTCGTTAGCTGCCGGAACTCTGCCACCTAGCTTCTGCCCGCTCGCTCTGCGTCTCAGCACAGCATCAGGAGAGCGCCGAAGTCCAACACCGGGACGCCACGAGCCCGCCTGGCAAGGCCAAATTCACCAATGCGCCAGCCGCCCGCGGTGCTCCGGCCGGCGATTATGGCCAGTCGGGCGCGAGGAAGCACCCGAGACAGTGCCACCGGAGGGAAGGCGGCTCATAGACGTGCCCAATCGCGATTGAAACCTTGTTCCTCCACCGTGTAGAACCCAGCCCGCGACCCGGATGTTTCAACGTTGAAACGTCGCTTGCGGAGGAGCCCACCCACGCCCATGGCGGCCCTCATGTGGTCTCAGCCCTGTCGATTTGCGTTGTCAAAAAAATATTTTTAATAAATCTTGCGAAAAACAAACTCATTCTTTAGAGTAGAGGCTTCGAAGTTTCAACGTTGAAACTTCGCCCACCACCCTGGCTCGGACGCAAGTAGAGCACAGCAACAAGTTTCAACGTTGAAACTTCGACAAGGGGAGCGCTCATGGCTGCGAGAATCATCGTTGTTTACAACCAAAAAGGCGGTTCTGGAAAGACCACGACAAGCACCAATCTCGCGGGGGGACTAGGTCTCCGCGGAAGGAAAACGCTGCTGGTCGACTACGATGAACAGGGCACGGCTTCGATCATGGTAGCGAACGCACCGGACGATTCGCCATTCCCTGCATCCGTCGTTAATCTTTCCCGCAACCCCAAAGAGCTCAAGCGGTTTCGCGACGACTACGAATTCATCGTCGTTGATTGCCCGCCAGCGATCAAATCAGATGCCCCCTCGATAGCCTTGCTGGTTGCCGACCTCGGCATCATTCCGGTGCAACCATCCGGCGGAAATTTGTGGGCCGTGGCGGAAGCGAAAAAACTCGGTGTGAAGGCTCAGGACTACAACCCGGACCTGAAGCTGAGGACACTTGCAAACTCGAACCGTAACACCTCCGTTGCCAAACAAATCTTTGCGGCTCTTGCCGAGGATGAGGAGGTCCCAATGTTGCGCACGGCGATCGGCCAGCGAACCGCGTACGCCGAAGCCGAATTGATGGGCACAACGGTACTCCAGATTAAAGAAGCAAAGGAAGCGCAGGCGGAGTTCAATGCCTTGGTCGACGAAATCCTTGAACTCGTGGATGACTGAAAATGGCTACTAAAAAGAGTTTTACCGACCACATCAAAAAAGGACAACTTCTGGATGAAGCATTACGTTCATCCGGCCCGAAAGAGGGGATCGATCGATTCGAGATCATGGAGCAGGCGCTCGCGGGACGCGGAAGTCTCTTACATGCCCCAAAAGAGACAGATGTATCGTCGCGAGCAGACGTGTTGGTACGAGAGGGGAAGGCGAGTGTGCTCGTGACAACATGGCCAATCGACAAGATCGACGACAACCCGCTGAACAGCCGCCATATCTACGACGAAGCGAAGGTACAGGCGCGGGCAAGTTCGATCGCTAAGGATGGCCAGTTCCAGCCCGCGCTTGTCGCACGGCACCCGACCAATCCAGAACGCGTCATCCTCATCGATGGTCAATATCGCAAACGGGCAAGCCGGATTCTCGGAAAAAAAGAAATGGAGGTGAAGATCCTCGATGGCTTGACGCCGATCGATTTCTGGCGCCTGGCTCGATCATCGAACGCGGAGCGAGAACAAGAATCTGCGCTCGACGTCGCGATGTCGTTTCGAGCGCTGCTGGATCAAGGTCACGCAAGGACAGCAGAAGAAATTGCCGGAATGATCGGTGAGAGTAAAGGGGTCGTGAGCAAGTACTTGGCGATGCTATCGTTGCCGGAGCAGACGCGTGACATCATCGCTGCACATCCCGCCATTTTCAGCGTCAACATCTCTTACGAATTAGCTCTCTACCGCAAGGTCACCGACGATTCCCGAACTGACGCGTTAGCCCAGCGCATACTCGATGACGGACTCAGCATTCGAAAGATAGAGGCGATCCGGAAAGCAGCCGAGGTAGGTAAAGAGCGCCGCCGAAATCCTACTTCACTACAGTTTAAATTCCGAGGCGCCGATGGCACCGAAATCGGCACGATCAAGGAGTGGGCTGACGGTCGCATCCAGGTTGACCTGCAGCTCGGGAATGACGTTGTCCGCTTCCGAGAAGCCCTCACGACTATGTTGGCGGAGGGGGGCGCGCAGTCTATCGGAGAAAAGAGTAACGAGTAGGGAGACACGGCAACGTTGCGAGACCGTCATGCTGGCTAGGGGGCTCAACATTCTTAGATCCTCCTAGCCAGCGCCGCTACTGGCTTAACGCGTCGCCTGGACCTGACGAGAAATGACAAAATTCAGAAGATCCCTATCCGTTGGTTCTCCCCATACATCGACGCTGAGCCACTGAAAAAACGCGGATTCCGCCGCCTTCTTGGGCTTACGGTTCGCCACGAGCTTTAGCGGCGTTGCCGGCTGCTGTTCGTTGTAGCGAGCCATGCATTCGCTCTGCTCAGCGGCTTCAAGTTCGTCGAAATACCGCCGAGCCTCGTTCGCTCGCTCTGCCGCCAGTTGAGCCAGCAGGACGTCCTCGGTGTTTGCTGATGCTGGCTCAAGACCATTCACTTGCTTCAACGGCTTGCTCCGGTCCGGCTCGGCTTGGTAGCCGCCGGCCAGCGACTTCCGGAAATAAGCTCCGACGTTTTCAATTGGTTGCGCATTCTTCTTTTTCAGGCGCGCATCCGTATAACCGACGGCCTGGCGAATGGCCTCGGGACCATACTGGGCCAACAACTTGCGAGCCTCCGTGAGCGGTACGGAGAATCGAGTAACTGCCGTGAGCAGATTAAGGTCATCTTCGGAAGCAACCTCTTGCTTTCGCTTTGGCTCGATGACGAACTGAACCTCAGTGATGGTGCGACCACTCTTGAATTCATGCATCGCAATTTGGTGGTCAGCTATGCGATTAATCTCCTCGAGCGCCGGAAGCAAGATCCTACTCTTGAAGATCTTGTACTGTGCATAGGAACCTTGAGGCCAATCGACACCGAGCAGTAAATCTCGAATCGTTTCCACTGAGAGGCGAGGGGTCCGGCCGACGCCCTCATACCGCACGACGTTCTCCCACAGTGTTAGTGCGTGTCCCCGCTTAAATTCTCGGGCGATACGCATGTCGATGCTCGCGTATATCCGCGGGTTCATGAGCAGTTCTCGGATGTTGTCGGAGAACTGGTAGCGAAGGATGCCGGCCGACAACTTCGCACCGGCAATCAAGCTACTGGCATTCCATTCCGGCTTACCACTGAGGTAGTCCCAGTTCACTACGAAGCCCAGCAGCGAGTTGATCGTGGCCTTCACGTAGTCCCGATTCTTGGAATTGAGGCCGACATCGGCGATCAGATCCCCGATCGGATACTCGAACCATACCCGTTCACCATCCTTGTCTTGGCCGATCGCATTTTTGATCAGCGCATTCCACATCTTCGCCTGTTGCAGCGAGATGGGGCCCGACTTGGGAGCGATATGTACCGCCGGGACGGCCTTCCTAAATGGTTCGGGGAGATCGTTCAGCTGGAAGAGGGCGATTTGCGTGGGTTCCAGCCCCACCTCTTTTTTACTGGCCACGAGGCTTCTGTCGGTTGATCAGCGATGGGTAACGATACACTGTACTTTGTTCACCTTCAACAATGGTAGTCTCACTAGCCCTGGATGAACCATAGACGTTCACCTATTCAGTGGTCAGGGAGAGATGCGGGTCACGAACGAGAAAATTCTCGTGTTTTCAGTGGATTGCGTCACAAGCTCCTTGGGCCTCGACTGGAATTTCGAACCATAGGCATGCACCTCAAGACCCATAGACATTCACCGGACGGGCAATTCGCGCCGACTTAGTGCCACGCTTGGATAGGCGTCTGCCCCATAACCTTTCACCTTTGCATCTGCTCCCGCTCGCGAGACAAGATCTCCCTTATCCCCACCACGCGGACAGGGTCGGCGCTGACCTGCGCTCTCGAAAAGTGTCGCCAGCTGCACGCCTAGGAACCATAGACATTCACCTTTAACCAACACCATAGAGGTTCACCTTTCGCGGATTGGGGCGGCCCCATAGACATGAACCTTGCCCCCATATGCATTGACCCACTGAACCATAGGCATGCCCCTTCTGACCCATGTGCGTTATCCTGACGAACCATTGGTATGCACCGGTCGCCCCATAGACGTTCACCTTATCGTCTCGAAAGCCTTGTCAGAAGGTGCTTTGGGAGTCCGTAAACGTACTTAAATGGGTTAAAGCGTCTACTAAACGCTTAAACTACCGCGCGTGACTACTTCAGATAACCATTCCGTCCTCGATCTAGCCACGTTCCGCGCTGATCCCAAGTCTCACAACCCCTTAAAGAACCATAGACGTTCACCTTCGTCAGTTCGGCCACGTGGACTGCGGTCCGCTTCCGAAATCCGCTCTCGCATAGAGCCTTCCGCGGTTGCCTCCCCGCAAGCGCGCAAGATCCTCAATATACCGCCCAAATCCCTCTGTAATTGCCGGTGCGTCGCCACTCGGATAAGGGGGTAGGGGCTCCGCTGTTCTGGTAGCTATGGGGCGCCTACAGGGACGGGGCGTTTATCGGAGTGTTGTCTTGTAAAGACCGTTAGTTGCGTAATTTGCCCCCTTCCTGCAAAGCCGAGCTGCATTGGTCGTGCGGAATCTTGTCCGGGCGGATAGCGCGCACACGCGCGCGCTGATCGGTGGGCGCAGCTTGCTGCGGCCGCCGATCTTTTGTCGCGCACTTAGCGGTGCGGCGGGCTTGCCCGCCGTGGCGCTTAGTGCCCGCCGGAGGAAGGCCGTTCTGCCGCGGCGCCTTTTCGTTCGCGGGCTTGCCCGCCCCTCTGAGGCGTAGCCTCAGCTCGATCTAGGGTAGATAGAGATAGGTTCTGACTAAGCTCCGACACTTAACTGTTCCCGACCCCGACACTTAACCGCATTTATCCACAGCGACGCCCGGGCCGCGCCGGCCTCCAGCGCGAAATTGCGTCTCCGGCGCCCGTTCTACGGCCGCTCACGGCGCCGACAAGACTGTTCAGCCAGCAACTGGATGTGCGCCGGCCTCGCGGTGGCGATCGGGTGGGGTTACTTGACGTCAGGGACGGGGATTTAGCCTGGCGGAGAGAGCTGGCTGCGCGCGACGCGGAAACACTGGTCGCGGTCCCAATCGGGGTGCGTTTCTTTCAGCTGGCCGGCTCGAATCATCACCGCGCGCTCGAATTCGGCGCGGCGGTCGACACCGCCGTGATCGTCGCGCGTTTTGGCGCGTGCTTGCGCGGCCGCGAGCTTGGTCGTGAGCTGCTCGAGCAGCTGGCCAGCGCCGGCGGCAGCACCATGCTTGCGCTCGCGCTTACGAGCGGCGTCGCGCCGGCGCTGTGCCCGCAGGTGCGCGCGCGTGCGCTCGTGCCGCAGCCACTTGCCCAGGCCGAATTGCTCGAAGAGCGCCGGGGAGAGGTAGCGGATCGCGGCGAGGCCACGGTAGCGCGGCCCTTGCTCGTCGACCTGCAATTCGCACTGCGGCCGGCTCTTGACCAGGCGCGCCCTAACCAGATCCCGCAACGCGCGCTCGGCGCGCCGCACGGGCAGGCCGGCCTGTTCGGCGAGGTAGGGAAGGGTGAAATCGATCCAGGCGCCCTTGGACGGCACCGCGACACGGAGCGTGGAGAGGTCGCAGAATTTGATCAGCGCACGCACGAGCTGGACGCAGGCGACGCGGCGCTCGCTACGCTGCTGCCGCCGGCTGCCGTTCGCCGCATTGAGGGCTGGCAGCCAGGCCTGGGGCGTGTCGAGATAGCGGCCGAGCCGCAGCTTCAGTTCGCGCAGCAGCCGCGGCGAGTTCGCCGGCGCCGGGCAGGGGATGTCCGCCGGCCACACGCGCTCGGAAAGCGCGGCCGCACGGCTCCGCGCGTGCGCGATCGCCGCCGGCGGCACATCGCCACCGTCGTCTGTCGCGGAACATGGCAAGGCGGCCGGGTTTGCCGGCTGCAGGCCAAAGGGGGAACGAGTCACGTAGCGTCCTAGCGCGCGACGTTGCCCCTTGGCGCATGGCGCCTCTCATGCGCGGCAGCTACCGGCTGCCAGTCGCGTATCCTCGGTGCGGCGACGGCCTCTCGCTGGTCGCCGTTCCTCTCAGGGGCGATCACACCCGCGTTGCTCTCGTATGTCATCTCGTGTGTTTTTGTCAGTCAAATTTGGTCACACAGATGTCGCTTGACAGGGCAATTTGCCGCTCTAAAATCCGAACGCGGTCTGTGATGTGGCGGCCTCGATAGCCCCGTCGCTTACATCTGTTCACGCCCCGTCAACGCGTCGGGGCGTTTTTTTTTCGTCACGTTCTCTCTCACCTCCTGTTGGTGCGACGGCCAACAACATCCTTTGACGTTGCTCGACAGTCCAGCGAAACATTCCAGTTCCAGGCCGTTGGCTTCACAACCAATTTCCGGGCGAGTCCGCATCGTCGAAGTCCGGACCGGCTGGCGCGTCTCGAGGCGGACCGGGTTGCCGATCAGGCGGCGGTAGGGTCTGCGGGGCACGGTTTCGGCGAGCGGCCGCCGCCGCCCGTTCCTCGTAGGCGGTTCGCGGCAGCGCCGGCATCGGCCCGGCACTCAGGCGCCAGATCCAGGTGTCGACGTCGCTCTCCTTGATGAGGGCGTCTAGGCGGCTCTCGAACGACGTCGACGCGTCGGCCGGCACCACGAAGAGGGCTGTCTCCTTCTCGGCGTCGGTCAGCAGCACGTTGGCGATCGGTGTGGTGGCCGCCTGGTTGTAGCGCAGGCACTTCAGGAACCGGCGCTTCGCAAGGCTCTTCAGGAGCGTGTGCTCGGTGAGGTTCTCGAACGGAATCCAGTTCTCGGTCGTCAGCATCATCGAGACTTCATGAACCGTCGCGGTGCCGCTTGCAGAGACGCTCGCCGTGGCGATCACGATCAGATGCGTGCCTTCGGTGCTGGCCGACATTTCGAGCTCGGCCTTGAAGACCTTCTCGATTCGCTTTTTGGTGGCTTCGTCGAGCATGAGGCCGAAGCGGGGCAGGTGTTTGATCACCAGCTTGAAGCCGAAGCGCGCGGTGGCGATCTCCTTGAGTTCGCCAATCACGAGGATGTAGTGGGGCTTACCGCCCTCGGACTGGCTGATGCGCGCGAGATGCGCCGCGCGGCGCTGCTCGATCTGGTCCTCTTGGTCGAGTACGAACGTCTCGGGAATGTAAAGCAGGTCGGTCAGGTCGAACTTCTTGGACTGCTTGCCGGCCGCCGCCTTCAACAGTTCGCGCCGCACGAGGCCCCAACCGCGCTTGCCTGCCATCGCCGGCGTCCAGCGATTGAGGCAGGCTTGCTCCCACAGGTAATGAAGCAGGCCGCGCAGCGTGAGCTTCTTGCCATCGGCCTTCACGCTTTCCGGTTCCGCGCCGGACGGTTCGGGCATCTGGCGCGAAGGGCCCTTGGCCAGCGGGAAGCCGAATTTCAGCGTCACCAGGCCGCTGTCCGGGTCCTCGACGATGGCGCTGCCGTCGACGTCGCCGTAGCCGCTCAGGCCCGCCGGCGCCTCGTAGGAATCGCACATCGGGTCCATCGAGTGCTGCCGGGCGGTGCCAGGCATACGCTTGACGATGAAACGATCTTCGAAGCGGGCGATGTACATCGGAATGCCCGGGCTCTGACAGAGGCAGAGCGGGCGTTTCTTCTCGTCGTGCGCGGCCGGCAGCCGCGCCAGAAAGCTGTTGCTCGCGCCGTCGAATTCCTCGCCATCCAGTTCGTATCGTTGCATGGGGTTCTCCTGGTTCAGCGTGCGGTGCGTGGCGTGGGGCTGCCACGCGTGGTCATGGCGAGCGCGCGGTGCGTATCGAGGCCGCGCATGTAGCCGGTCAGGTTGCTCGATAAGTCCGGCCGAACGCGCGTATCGACGTGAGCGTCGGGCGCACGGCGGGTGCCGGCGAGCGAGTACGCCCGTCCCGTCGGCCCGGAGTGCAGATCGAAGCGGGCGAGGGCGACGTCGCAAGACAGCAGATGGCGCATCGCTGAGACGGGCACGCCGAGCTTCCCGGCGAGGCGGCTGGTCGTATAGGTGACGCCTGGCCTCATCGTCGCGGCCACCTCGGCGACCGTGAGGTTTGCCCGAGGGGATTTCGTCGCGCGGCGCATCGAGGCCGGTCCGGAGTTGCGTGGATCGTGTTGGTTGCGTGTCATGGCGTCGAACCTCATTCCGAGTCCGGGGGAACTGCGCCGTAGGTCGTACCGCGCGCCAGCCCGCGGAGCAGCCGGCTGGCTTGCTGGGTGGTTGGGATGTCAGGACCAACATAGGCATCGACGCCATACGGGTTCGTGGCCCAAAGCCCTTCGTCGTGGACGAAATCGAATGTGTGGCCGCAGGCCTCGACCGATTCGCCGGCGGCCAGCGCACGCACAAATGCCTCGGGCGTAGGGAGGTGGAGCGCGGTCCAATCGCCGGCCGCGATCGCGGCCTCGATGGTCGCGCGGCGCTCAGCCTCCGCCTTCTCGGCGTCCATCTCGGCCTGCACGCTGGCGAGTTCCTCGTCGAGTTCAGCCCGTTCGAGCTGCGCCCAGTTGAGAGAGGCCTCGAACGCCCCGCGCAAAGTTGGTACGTCGGCGAACAGGTGCGGGCAGGACAGGTCGCTGTCATCGATCATCACCAGGTCCCAGGCAAGGTCGGCAGCCTCCTCGCGCGCCCGTTTGAGCAGGGCTTGGCGCGCGACGCCCTCGTCGGTCGCGAACATCGCCGTCGCGTAATCGACACGGGCCTGCAGGGCACGCGCAAATGCGATCGGCACGCCATTACGAGGGGGGGCCGCGGTAACACCACCGGCGGACAGGCTGAATCGGGTGAGGTGCATGTGTGTTCTCCTTCCGTTACCAGGTGTAGCCGGCGCCGAAGCCGGCCGCGACGGTGCCGCGCGAGTTCGTCGAGCCGCTTGCCTTGAGGACCCACCGGCCCGCGTAGGTCGAGACGCCCACGGCCATGGCCGACTGGCCGGCATAGGTGCCGCCGCCGATCGCGACCATGGTCTTGCCCGGGGCGGGCGCTTGCGGGAGGCTCGCCATCGCCACGGCCGCCGCGATGCCGCCGTTGGCGTCGCGCCGGTCGTGCTCGATCTGGTTGGCCAGGCCCGTCACCGAGTCGTTGAGCTGCTGAACGTTGACGGCATCGGTGGGCGCGACGCCCGGCGAGACGTTGCTGAGGATGCGGGTCATGCCGGTCGCGGCGTTGCCGATCGACACCGCGTTGTCCTGGTCCGCGACGGACCCGGCGCCGAGCGCCACGGAGTTCGCGCCCTTGGCGCTCGCGCTGTCGCCCAGGGCGACCGATCCGGTGCCCGCGCTCGCGGCGCCCGCGCCGAGAGAAACGGCTCGCTCGCCGGAAGCGACCGCGGTGGCACCGATCGCCACGGCATCCGTGCCGGTTGCGACGGCGCCCGCGCCAGCGCTGTTGAAGGCGGCGTACTTGAGGCTGGCGGGAGCCGCGATCGCGTTGGTCTGGCTGAAGCTGGACGGCAGGATGGCGCCGAGCTGGGACGAAAGCGAGGTGATGGCCGCGGTGTTGGCCGCGAGGATCTGGTTGGTGGCGAACAGCTGGCCTCCGTTGACCGCATCGAGGCTGCCGGCCGACAGCGCGCCAGCGGCCAGGTTGTGGATGGTCACGGCGGTGCCGGCGCCGAGGCCGCCAAGCGTCACGCTGAGCTTGGTCGGGCCGTCGTAGGCCAACGCGCCCGAGGCGAGGGTGCCGACCGCGCCGGCGAGCTGCTGCAGCTGACCGACATTGGCCGCGTCGGTAACGTCGACGCCGGCGGCCACCCCTGTGATTCGCCTCGGACCGGCCGTGCCGGCCACGTCGATGCTCGAGCCGGCGGTGCCGGCGCCGATAGCGAGGGCGGCCGTGGTGCCGCCGACCTGTTGCACGAGGCCGACCGTGCCGGCCGCAAGCTGGCCGGCCAGCGCCGAGACGCTCTGGTTGGTCGCGAAGAGCTGGCGGCCGGTGACGGCGTCGGTGCTGGCGGGGGAGAGCGCGGCGTCGGCGATGTTGGTGAGCGAGACCGGCGTGCCGGCGCCGCCGAAGGTCACGCGCGTGCGCGATGCGTCGTCGTAGCCGATGGAGCCGGCGCCGGCCGGACCGCCCGCGCTGAGGGCGTCGTCAAGCTGCTGGAGGTTGACGGCGTCGGTGGCGCCAGTGCCGGCGGCTACGCCCTTCAGTTGCCGCGCGCCGGCGGTGCCCGCGACATTGATGGCGGGGCCGCCGGTGCCGGCGCCAATCGCGATCGTTCCGGTGGCAAGGCCGCTCGCTTGCCGAACGAGACCGACGGTGCCTGCGGCCAGCCCGGCCTGCAACGCGGAGAGCGTGGTCTGGTTGCTCGAGACGTCGGTGCTCAGGGAATTGAGAGACTGGGCAGTCGAGTTCGTGAGCGACGACAGCGTCGCGGCAGTGGCGGTCGAAAGATTGCCAATCGCGGTGGCATTCGCCGCGATCGCCTGATTGGCGGCATACAGCTGGCGTCCGGAGACGGCGTCGGTACTGCCGGACGACAACGCGCCATCCGCGACGTTGGTCACGGTGACAGGTGTGCCTACCGCACCGAGCACGACGCGGGAATGCGATGCGTCGACATAGCCCACCGCGCCGGCGGCCGAGCCCATCGCGCTGGTCATGCTCTGCACCTGCTGCAGGTTGACCGCATCGGTGGCGCTGGTGCCGGCGGCCACGCCCTTGATCTGCCGGGCGCCGGCCAGGCCGGTGACGTCGACCGCGGTGCCGCCCGTGCCTGCGCCGACCGTGATCGTGCTGGTGCTGGCGCCACCGGCTTGCTGCACGACGCCGATCGTCCCGGTCGACAGGCCTGTCTGGAGCGCGCTGACGTTCGAATTGGTCGACGCCAGACCGGTGGTGAGCGCGGAGACCGATTGGCTGGTGCCGGTGCTCAGGCTGGCGATTGCCGACGTGTTCGTCGTCAATCCCGTCGACAGCGTGCTGATGCTGGTCTGCGTCGAGGTGGAGAGCGCCCCGATCGCATTGGTGTTCGCGCTGATGTCTTGCTTTGCGGCGTTGAGCTGACGGCCGTTGACCGCATCGGTGCTGCTTGTGCTCAGCGCACCATCGGCGAGGTTGGTCAGCGTGGCCGGCGTTCCGGCCGTGCCCAGCGTCACGTGGGTGTGCGAGGCGTCGTCGTAGGCCACCGTGCTCGCGCCAACGGCCGTCGTCTGAGCTTCCGCGCCCTGAAGCTGCTGCAGGTTGACCGCATCGGTGGCGCTGGTGCCGGCGGCCACGCCCTGGATCTGGCGGGCGCCCGCCGTACCGGTGACGTTGACCGCGGTGCCGCCCGTGCCCGCGCCGACCGTGATCGTGCCGGTGCTGGCGCCACCAGCTTGCTGCACCACGCCGATCGTCCCGGTCGACAGGCCTGTCTGGAGCGCGCTGACGTTCGAATTGGTCGACGCCAGGCCACTCGTGAGTGTGCTGACCGATTGGCCTGTGCTGGTGCTCAGGCTGGCGATCGCCGACGTGTTCGTCGTCAATCCCGTCGACAGCGTGCTGATGCTGGTCTGCGTCGAGGTGGAGAGCGCCCCGATCGCATTGGTGTTCGCGCTGATGTCCTGCTTTGCGGCATTGAGCTGACGGCCGTTGACCGCATCGGTGCTGCTCGCGCTCAGCGCGCCATCGGCGAGGTTGGTCAGCGTGGCCGGCGTTCCGGCCGTGCCCAGCGTCACGTGGGTGTGCGAGGCGTCGTCGTAGGCCACCGTGCTCGCGCCAACGGCCGTCGTCTGAGCTTCCGCGCCCTGAAGCTGCTGCAGGTTGACCGCATCGGTGGCGCTGGTGCCGGCGGCCACGCCCCGGATCTGGCGGGCGCCCGCCGTACCGGTGACGTTGACCGCGGTGCCGCCCGTGCCCGCGCCGACCGTGATCGTGCCGGTGCTGGCGCCACCAGCTTGCTGCACCACGCCGATCGTCCCGGTCGACAGGCCTGTCTGGAGCGCGCTGACGTTCGAATTGGTCGACGCCAGGCCACTCGTGAGTGTGCTGACCGATTGGCCTGTGCTGGTGCTCAGGCTGGCGATCGCCGACGTGTTCGTCGTCAATCCCGTCGACAGCGTGCTGATGCTGGTCTGCGTCGAGGTGGAGAGCGCCCCGATCGCATTGGTGTTCGCGCTGATGTCTTGCTTTGCGGCGTTGAGCTGACGGCCGTTGACCGCATCGGTGCTGCTCGCGCTCAGCGCGCCATCGGCGAGGTTGGTCAGCGTGGCTGGCGTTCCGGCCGTGCCCAGCGTCACATGGGTGTGCGAGGCGTCGTCGTAGGCCACCGTGCTCGCGCCAACGGCCGCCGTCTGAGCTTCCGCGCCCTGCAGCTGCTGCAGGTTGACCGCATCGGTGGCGCTGGTGCCAGCGGCCACACCCTGGATCTGTCGGGCGCCCGCCGTACCGGTGACGTCGACCGCGGTGCCGCCCGTGCCCGCGCCGACCGTGATCGTGCCGGTGCTGGCGCCACCGGCTTGCTGCACGACGCCGATCGTCCCGGTCGCCAGGCCCGTCTGGAGCGCGCTGACGTTCGAATTGGTCGATGTCTGGCCCGTAGACACCGAAGTGGAGAGGCTCGAGATATCCGCCGCGTTGGTGGCCACACCGGTCGAAAGCGACGTGACGGCCTGCGCCGTCGATGTCGACAACGTACCGATCGCCTGCGTGGCCTGGTATAGCTCCGAGCCATTCACCGCATCTAAACTTGTCGCGGAAACCGCGCCGGCGGCCACGTTCTGAAGCTGCCGCGGATAGCGCGTACTCCCGATACTGAAAGCCGCGACAGGCTTTGAGCCGGCAACCGGGTACGATTGCCCCGCGATATTGATCGAACTGGTGGGCGTCGTGGTAGTGGTGGCCGCACCGCTGCCAACCGAGACATCGGCTGAATTGGTCGCCACCGCGGAATTGCCGATCGCCACGCCGTTGGCGGCCGTGGCGTGCGCGTTGAGACCCATGGCGATCGCGTTGTTTTCCGACGCTGCCGAGTTGGTTCCGATGGCGACGGCGTTCGTGCTCGAGGCCGCAGCGCCGGAGCCGAGGGCGAGCGAGTTAGCGGCGGAAGCGGACGCTTGACGTCCCATGGCCACGGCACCGCCTGCAGACGACCCAAGGGCCACGGCCGACGCGCCGTTGCCGATCGCGATATCGCTCACGCTGCCGCCATTGTTGGGATCGACGCTGGCTTGAGCCGCGTTACCGATCGCTACCGAGTTCGTTGCCGCAGCCGTGGCCGTGGGACCGACGGCCACGGCGTTCGACGCCGCATTCGACGTGTTGCCGATCGCCACGGCGTTGAGCTGAGAACTCGCCGATGTACCCAGCGCGATCGAGTCATCGCCTGTCGCCGTCGCACCGTCGCCCAATGCGGCAGCGCGTGCCCCGATCGAGTCCGCGTTGGTACCGACGGCGATCGAGTTATCGCCCGGCGCGGTGGCACCCGTTCCGTTCGCGATCGCATCCTTACCCGTTGCCTGCGCATAGCACTGGCCGGCGTACGCCGTGATCGCCACGGCGATCGCGATCGACACCCCGGCTTTTTCGGGTCGCTTCATCCTTTTCATTACAATCTCCTGCCTGACATCGAGATCCCGGTTCACGGGGCATTTACGTCTGCGCTCGCGCGCAGGGCCTGGCACCCCCTGCTCCTGTCCTCCGCCAAGATTCCGGGAGCAGGGGGTGGTCTTTTCAGTTCTTGCCGGCCGGCGTCCGAACGCCGGCACCAGGCGGCGAGACGCTCGCGTCGGCCTGCAGGCTCTGGCCGCGGTCGATGAGCAGCAGCAGCGCGGCCTCGTTACCGGCGGCTGCGGCGCGCCGCACAAAATCCCACCCGATGGTTTCCCTCTGCCCGCGCGTCATGCCCACCGAACGCGGGTAGGCGCGCGACGCAGTCGGGTCTCGCATCAAGGCCCGGCCGACCAGGTACATGGCGGTCGCCTCGCCGGCGTCGGCTTGTGACGCGAGCAGACCCGGGTAGTCCTTTTCGAAGCGCGCGCCGAGCCAGGTCGCCGCGCCGGCATTGCCTGCCCGCATGGCCGCCTCCATGCTTGGACGCGCCGCGTGGTCGTCGAGATAGCGCGGCAAGGGCGAGTTGGAAATCGCCTGCACCAGCACAATGCCCACGACGATCACGAGAATCACGACAGCCGCGCGATCGCGAACCGAGGGGTCCGGATTCACGAGAAAAACCGTCTTGTCGGGCCACCGGATCGACGCAGCGGCTTCGCGCCGGGCCAAGGCGAGTGCGCGTGTGGCGTCTCGTCCATGTGCGGCGCGCCAGGCGAAGATGAGGCGATTAAGGGCTGATTTCATCGAGATGACTCCAAGGCGTGAGGGGTGGGGTCGTTCGCCGCAGCGGGTGCTACGTCGGGACAGGGTTGGCGAACGCCGGCTACCGCCTGGTCAAAGGCAGTTCGCAGCATCGGCACGTCGCTGAGCAGCGGGGGGCATTCGCAGAGGTCAGCCGGATCGAGCGCACGCATGCGGCCGAGCGCCATGGCGTGCTCGCGCGCGGTGATCAGGTAGGTGTGCCATGCCGCCGAGCCGCGATCTGTCGTGCAGGTCGCGTAGGCGTAGTTCACGCGCGCCTCGAGCGCACGGGCGAAGTGAGAGAGGGGGCGATTCATCGGGGTGCTCCGGACGTGTCAGTGGCACCACCGAACAGCGCCGCGGCGATCACCGGAAACGTCCGATGCATCGGCGGGTAACAAATCTGGCCGGCAGCGCACCCTTGGTACGTGACGGTCAGTTCAAACATCTCGCTGGCATTCACGGGCACACGCAGCGTCACGGCGTACTCGAAGACCTCGACAGGGTGGCCCGCGATCGCGTCCGGCACCATGGGGCCGGGTCCGCGCTGGATCGCGCCGAGCCGGGCCAGTGGGTCGTCGCTCGTGACCTGGAATCGATCCCCGTAGAGGCGGTAGCCGTCGGCGATCGCGAAATGGAGAATGACCGCGCCAGGCACCTCGGTCATGCGCACACGAAACGCCTGGTCGGGGGGCAGAAATCCGGGCGCGTCGGCAAGGGCCGAGCCGGCAAAGACGAGCGCGGTCGCGACGATCATGTGGGGGAGCCGGTGGGCGAGGCGAACGAGCCGCGAGATCATCGCGAACCCCGCCGGCGGCACATGGCATCGAGCCACGACACGCCGCGCACGAGCGGCAGCACGAACGAGGCCCAGAGATAGATGAGGTTCGCATGCAGCAGGGCTTGTCCGCAGACTTCAAGCCCTGTCTGTGGGCCAGTGATCGGCAGCGAGGCAAAGCGCGTCAAGTACCAGGCCAGCCCGACCAGGGCGACGCCGTAGACGCACACGCCGAAATTCTTCATCGATCGGCGAGCGCCGAACAGCAACTCCCAATCAGCATCCTGACCATCGAGCGCACGCACGGCTGGTTTCCAGAACGTGAAGGCGATCGCAACCGTGGCGCCGATCGGCTCGATTTCGTCCGAGAACCAGTCGCCATCCGCGCTCGCGATCGGCAAGAGCAGCATGCCGGTGGCGATGACAAGTAGCGCGAACGCAATGAGCACGTGCGAGGGCTCGACAGGCCTCGGGACGGGTCGTGATCGCATACGGGGCACTCCTTCGATGGTGCAGTCGTGATTCAGGAAAAAGGCCAACCGGCACCGCCGGTTGGCTCGAAAGAAACGCGGGGTAGGTGAACCGCGTCTCTGGGGGAAGCTGGTTTATTGGCCGATGCCTCCCTTGGCCACGTCGGTGGTCTCGGCGAACGTGTATTTCTTGACCGTGCCGTTGTCGTCGAAGAGCACCGTGAGGGTCTTCTTGCGCACGTCCGCGCCATGCGCGAAGGCGCCCACGATCGGCACGAAGTTGATGGCGTGCGGCGTCGCGTGTGCCAGCTCGTAGGTCCAGATCTCAAGCCCCGAATCCGTGAAAGTGGTCTTGTTCGGCGAGCCGAACGCGTCCTGCACCTCCTGTTTCGTGGTCTTGCCCTGCTGGATCTGCGCCTGCACGCTCGCCTGCGAGGCGGCTTCGAGCCGCTCGTTTCCGGTGGTGGCACAGCCGGCGAGCAGCACGGCAGCACTGATGGTCGTGATCAGAAGGGTTTGCTTGGCGAATGTCATGGTCTGCTCTTAGCGTTATCAACGGTGGAAAGGTCGTTTGCTGCTTAACCAAAGTGGCCCGCGCGCAGCTGCGCCTCACGGAACCGGTACTGCCATTCGTTCATGTGGCGGGCCACCTGCATTTCGATGTAGCTGACATACGGCTGCACGCGGCTCCAGAGGGCGGTCACGGCGATACCGGTCAGCACGTACATCCCAATCCAGTCGCCGGGAACAAACGTGATCGCCTTGCCGAGATCCAGGTGGTTGGCGAGCAACTGCGCCCACATGAAGAGTGCGGGCGCCCACCCGAGCCAACAGAGCACGATCAGCCGCACCACGTAGCGCAACGCCCAATCGAACTCGATGCGAAGCAACTGCCGGCTCGTCCACATTTGCCAGCGCGCGCGCCGCAGCTCAGCGCGGTAGAACGGCGCCGGGTAGGGCAGAGGACGAACGCGCGATCGGCGCTGGAACGGATTCAAAGGTGGCCTCCTATCGCTCGATCGAGTGTTGCTGTTCGTGGGCATGCCCGACGTGCTCGACGTGCTGGTCGGGCGCCTTGACCTGGTGCAGCGCACTGTCGGCCGAATACTGGATCGCCACGCGCTCGCCTACCTCGAGGTCGCGCGAGAGGCGCTCGCGCGGGTACACCACGCCGATCGTCTGGCCGATCTTGAGCAGCGCGTGGTTGGACGACTGCGCGATCACCTCGCCCCGATACGGGCGCTCCAGTTCGCCGGCCTCGCGCAAAATCAGGTTCTCACGCGCGCCGGCGAGCCCGATGGCATGTCGCGAGAGTTCGTCCGGTACCACGTCGCGCGGCAGGTCGCCGCGGCGGATCTGCGCAGACAGATCCGCCCGCGCCAGCTCGGCGCTGGGCTCGGTCGAGAGGGCGGTGCGCTCGGCGAGTTGGTGGTAGGCGGCATCCAGCTCGGGGAAGCGCGCGAGCGCCTGGTCGCGGCCGAGCGTGTCGAACGCCTCGCCCCGCTCGCGATCGCGTGCATGATCGACGTCCGGCCGGCGCGGTGCGCGCGCCACGCTAACGTCCGGTTCCGCTCTCGCGGCATCGGTCGTGCCGAGCGTCGGCGATTGCCGCATCTTGGCGAGCAGCGCCTGATTGGCGGATTGCGACTCGTGGCCAGCGGCAGCGGACAATTCCCGGGCGGCGCGCAGCGGCTCGACGCCGCCCGGATCGGTCACCACAACGCGCCCGTCAACCACGCCGAGGTTGTCGACGCCCTGGTCGCGCCACTGGTAACCGTGGTTCTGCAATATCGCTGCGATCTGCTCCACGTGCAGAGGCGTCACCGACCGCGTATCCGCGCGCGGCAGGATCTCGTAGCGCAGCGCTCCTTCGGTACCGCTCTGAGTCGGTTGGAGCACCTCGGGGATGCGCGGCCGTGCCGCCAGCTCCCCGACACCGAGCCTCACCACCTGCTTGCCGTCGTCGGCCGCGAGGACGACCGACGAGGCGCCAGCGCCGAGCGGTTCTAGCCGGCCGATACCATGTGCCTGCAGCCGCGCCTCGAGTGCCGCAAGAGATGGAGATGACGCGATCTCGCGCGCAACGGGGTCGGGGAACGTGCCGCCGAGATTGGGCACCTCACGCGTCATCGACAGTAGCGTGGCGCGCAGATTCAACGACGCCGGCGCGCGCTCGCCGATGTCCCGCTTCGCGCCCGACCGCTTCGGCGCGGCGGCCGGCTGGCCTTGCGCGAGGCCGAGCCACTCGCCGTCCGGCTGCAGCGCATGCCGGGCTTCGACGGCCAGTTCCCGCCGCAACCCGACCTCACGCACGTCCTGCGCCGGGGCGCCCCGCGCGATACGCAGCGCCATGACGTCGCCGAGCATCTGGACGACCTCGCCGGCGCCCTCACGCGACAGCGGGCGCTCGCGCTCGGCCCGCACTGTCTCGGCGGCCGCCGGTGCGAGCTGCCACTCACCCTGTCTAAGCTCGTTGCGGTAGACCTCGCGATGCCGAGGGTCGAGGATCTGGATGCGGTGGACCGCCTTCTCGCGCTCGAGCAGCGCGATCGTCTCGACCATGCCCGCATACGCCTGGTCGTGTTGAGCCGGGTTCACGAAGCGGCCCACACCCGTCGCGGCAATTTCCCGCTCGGTCTGCAGCTCGGCTCTTGCCAGCGATACTTCCTTCGGCATCGCTATCCCGCGCACCTCGACCACGTAGCCGCGATCGGCGAGCCGCCGTGCGAGATTGCGGACGCTCTCGGGATGGCGCATGGTGCCGTCGACGACGAGATGCCGCCCTTCACGCGAGGCCGCATCGGTCAGCCGGCCCGCCCATGCGCCGGCCGTCGCATCGGTCAGGCCGGCCGCATGCTGCGGATCGTCGCGCAGCAGCTGGCTGTACTGGGGCAGGTTCTCGCGCATGCGGTCAGCGTCGATCAGCACGGCGCCGCCGCGACCAGCGAATTCGGCGACCGCCTGGCGCGCGAGCGCCGTCTTGCCGGTGCCGGGCTGACCGCCGAGCAGAACCGCGCGCGGGGCGGCCTGCTCGCGGCTCGCGTCCAACGCTTCGCGCTCGACGCGCGCGTACGCCCTTTGGAGGACGAGATCGGGGATGGTGTCCATGTCGCCCCCGATCAGCTGCGGTTCGCGTTCAGTTGCTGCGCTTGCGGTCCGTGGACGGCCAGCACACGCTCGATGCCCTCGGGATCGTCCGGCCGTAGGTCGTCGCGGAGGGCGATCAATGCCTTGCGCCTCCCATCCGCCGCCGTCGCTCGGTCGACGTCCGGCTGGTGCTGCATGTCCTCGCGGGCAAGAACGGCTACCTGGTGCGCGATGAGCTGGCCCAGGGTCTGGCAGGCAACTTCATAGTCGACGGAAATCATCAGGGTCTCCAAGGTTGATGAGGGTGCGGGCGTGGAATTCATTGGCGGCCCGGGTACGGTTGCGATTCGTCCCAAAGCTTTGTCCACGCAGAGAACGCCGCGGCGGCCACCGCGGCGTGATGCCAAATGACAAGGACGTTCTCGGCGTTGTGCAACGCGCCGGCCTGCGTGTAGTTCATGGAGCCCGTCTGCGTGGTATCGCGATCGGCCACGATGAATTTGTCATGCATGAGCGGCACCGCGAGGTCGATGCGGACCGGAATGCCGGCGGCCGCGAGCTCGGGGAGCTTCGAGCCACGGCCATCGAGCTGAGAGCGATCGAGAACGACGCGCACCTGCACGCCGGCGCGGGCGCGGGCCAGGAGGTGGCTCACGATGTGGCGGTTCGTCAGTTCGTACGCCGCGACGTCGAGCTCGGACCGCGCGCTATCGATGACGCTGAGCACGAGGGCTTCTGCCTGGCCGTCGGGCGAGGTGGCGAACTGGACAGATGCACGATCGCCGGCGGGCGCGCCCTCGGAATGGGAGAGACCGCCGGGGCCGCCGTGCAGCGAATCGGCAAGATGAGCGACGGACGACGTGATTCCGCCGAGGCCGTTGCCCGAGCCGTCGTGCAGGATGATGTAGCCGGCGATCCCGGCCAGGATGAGAACGAGGATCAACTTCATGCCGGCCTCCCCACGAAACCTGACTTTTCGGAGAAGGCGTACGGCGCACCACAGCCGTCATGGGCTCCAGCGCAGCCGGCGAGCAGAAGCAGGGCACCCGTGAGGGCGGCCACGCATGCGAGGCTCACCGAACGCGGCGGGCGATCGGCGCGAGCCGACCTACGAAGCGGCCGGTCAATTTTGTTATTGCGGATTAACTTGCCACTACGCCAGATGAGGCGTAACGTCAAGAATAATTGCGTTCGGGGGCACCCATCATGGATTACATACTCGCGACTTTCTTTGCGGTCATGGCTGCGACGGTCTATTCGGCTTTCGCCTTGTTCATCAATGCGCGCGGCCGTCGGCCGGCCTACCGGATCGTCATGTGGGGATACATCCTGGTGCTGTTCGCAGCGAGCGTTGCGACCGTCACCTTGAATATGCCCATTGAATATCTGATCTTTGGCTCGTTGATTTCTGCCTTCTTGGGTGTAGGAACACAGATGGTCGTCGCGGTGAAACTGGGACACATCAGGGAAATTAATGGTCCCTCCGGCTTCTCCACGTTCGGTCGACGGAACGGTGTAGTTGACGATATCAACAACAGCGCAAATTCGATTCACTACGGTGCGCGTGATCCGCTCAGAAACTGGTGAGCCATTGGTTCCCCGGTAGGCCGTTGAGCCTCGCAATTCAGTTCTCATCGACAGCCCCTTGGTTGTTCGTCGGCGTTGCAATGGCTTCGGAAGACGTGCGTGCGGGTTCCCCCGGTTGAACCGACGCAGGTGATAAGGCCTGGCGCTCACCAGATCTTTTTGGTTCACCCTTTGGTTCCAACGAAACGATCTGGATATCCGTCTCTGACAACTTCTGTTCTCCACTTGGCCCCGCGCTCAAACGCGCAGACAATGCGGTGGACTTACCAGCGTCATTGACCGGAACGCTCTGGATATCCGCCTGAGGCAGCGTTGGCTCGCTCACTGCCGCCCGTGCCGACGGAGCGGCCGCCTCCTCAGTCTGCGGGCCGTCGGCCGGCAGAATCTTGAAATCAGCCTCGGATAGACGAGTCGGCGACGGCGTCCCCTGCGATCCAACCGCAGGTTTGGTCACGAGCGGGCGCGCCGGCGACCTATCTAGCGTCATCAGCGACCTGTTGTCGTCCGACGGAATAACGTGGTCCTGTACCTGCCTGATGGGCAAATCCGCATCGTCCGATACGCGTTGCCTCACGGCATCGACTCGAGCTTGGGCGCCGCTCACCTCACTGGGCACGGAAGGCTTCACATCCAGAGCCGTCGTGTCTACCGGTCCCACGTCGTTCGCGAAGCGCTGGAAAGCCCCTGGAACATCGGCGCTGATACGTGCCCGATCGTGCTTGTTTTGGCGGACGATATCGTCGTGCCCAGACGGCAACGGCGAGCCGTCGCGGGCTGTCGGCGGCAACGCGGAATTGCGCCTAACGATGTCACGCATCAGCGCATCCTCACTGACAAGGCGCTGAATCTCCGCGGCAGGCATCGTCATCAGCCTGCCATATCGCATACCGTTGCGAGCGGCAACCGCTTGCAGGTTCTCAGGGGTCAGCAGATTGTTGGTCGTGTCAACACGCGATACGTTTTGCGTCGATCCGCGCTGCCGAACGTCCGCCGTGCGAGTCAAGTCCGCAGCGTCGCGTGAGCCCGACGACGCTTGCTCAGTAAGGGACGCTGAATGCTCCGAACGAGCATGTTGGCTGGACTCAGCCCCGGCGTATTCCGTGTGGTTCGCCGAGGCCTCGTGGGAAACCTGGGCGCCCTGCGTGTAGCCGGCAAAACTTCCGTACTGGTCGACAAATTTCTCTGCAGCTGCGTCCCGCAGCAGATGTGTATATCCAGCCTCGCCAGAAAAATCAGCGCCGATTCTTCCTGATGACGTCGACGTCCCTGTTCCACCACCATTCGCGTAGTCAGCCGCAGTAGCTCTTTGCCGGTAGCCCTCTCGAACTTTCTGGACTTCTTCTGGCGACTTGCCGAGTGCGGCAGCCCTCTGCGCCAGTCGATCTTCCTCTGCCTGCTGGTGGTAGAGTGGCGAATTCGAAGCAGGGTTGCCGGTGCCAGGGCCTAAGTTGCCAGGACCACCTTGCCGAGCTCCGTGCGGTGCTCCAGCACCTCCACCAGCAGCCGGGCGCCCCGGCGCTTCGCCCCCGAAAGACTTCTCGTAGCTTCCCCCCAGCATTAATGCACCCTTCGCACCGGCTGAGATTTGGTCCTCAACGGTATGGGCTTGATCAATCCCATACTGCTGCTCAATAGATCTCCGAAGGTCCGTGGTTTGCGTCGTCGATCCACGCACTCCGGTGGCCGCCTCATCGCCCGAGCGCTGCGAAGTGCCGCGGTCCTGGCCATTCGAGAAGGAGGTCGTGCTCGATGCCAGCTTCTCGCGTCCGGAAAACGCCGAACTCGTTTGGCTCGCAGACATGCCTGTCGAGGTATCGGTGCCGACGGACTTCTCAATGGCGCTCTGCGAAGACAACGCGAATCCCAAGCTGCTCTGCGTGTCGGCGCGCGTGATGAGCCCGTTGTCGAAGTTCGTGAACGATGAGCCCGTGCCCTGCTCGATGGTCGTTGACCCCGTTCTGAACAGGCCCGCGGTGTCGTATTTGTTCGCCGACGTGACATTGCGCGTCGAGTTACCGATCGACGACGTATCCATGTGGACATTGCCGATGTTTTCGTCACCTTGTGCCTGCTGACCGCCGATCTGCTGAGCGATGCCCTGGAAGCCGCCCATTACTCCCTGGAACGCGCCAACTACGCTGGTCGTGGCCATGTTGAGCAGGCCCCACGCGAGCGCCGGCGTGAGGATCACCATGTAGCCCAACAGCACCTGTTCATCGATGAGCGTGCTGCCGAACTTGGCCGCCATGCCGAACGGCACGCCTGCCTGCAGCGACATCGCCTGCATCTTGCTGCTCAGATGCATGAGCGAGAGGCCGTTGAGTACCGCAAAGATGACCGGCCACAGCCCGATCCAGGCGATGGTCTTGGCGTAACCGCCCAGGATGCGCTTGGCCGCTTCCCCCCCTCCGACGAGACACAGCACGATCACGATCGGGAAGATCGTGTAGATAATCGCCTCAGCATAGTTGCGGACGGTCGGCAGCGTCTCCTTCGCCAGGATGGCCACGCTTGCCATCGAACCGTTCGCGGCCACGGCAGCCTGCGCCGAACTCATCAGCGCGTTTACCTCCGCAACCCGGGCGGGGTCATTGAGCATCGCCGGCAGATCGGCACCAGCCTGGCGCCAGACGTTGTTGAACATGGCCTGGCGCAGCGCTGACGAGGCGTTCTGCGACGACTGCAGGATGAAGCCGTACGAGTCGCTGATCGCATTGACGAACGCCGCCTTGGCGGCCGACGCGTCGGTCACCTGGGGATACATCTCCTTGCCGTACATCTGTTCCGCCTTCTGCTCGGCGTCCGTGACGCGGATCAACAGCAGCGTTCCGGTGGCCAGACAGGTGTCCGTCGTCGGATTCGCGGTCAGCGTGTTGGTTGTCACGTACCGGGCCGGGCTCGTTTGCGTGAAGACGGTATTGAACGGATCGGTCCCGCTCATAATCGTTTGCGGGTTGATCGCCCCGTCCTGGATGTCGTAGACCGTGCATTCCTTGAAAAACTGCATCAGATCCGCCTCGAGGCCGGGATCGACGATCTGCGCCTGATTCACCTTTTGAAGCACGGATATCCCGAATCCGAGATCGCCCTTCTGCAGCTGAAGCGAGTCGGGCACGCTGAACACCGTCTCATAGGCCTGGGTGACCGCCGTCGACACCGTCGTGCTCGCCTGAGCGATCGCGCTCAGATAGGCGGGGACGTGGTCCACCTCGCGGGTCGGCTGGACGCCGGTCACGTCCGTAATGAACACGTTCTCGACCGGCGCGACCAGCAGCTGCGTTATGAACATCGCGCTCGCGAACCACTTCACGATGTCCGTGCTCTTGCGCCCGATGGCGGCGACCATCGCGATCAACAGTCCGCTCAGCAGCGTGAACCGCATGAAGCCGCTGAACGAGCCGCTACCCATGAACGACGCGATGCCGTTGAACACGTAATAGAGCGTGTCGACGTTCCCGTAGGTGTCGATTTCCATGTTCATTGCGTCGACCCCGATGTCAGGGTCTGGCCGAACGCGAGCGAATTGCGCAGCGACGGCGAGATGCTGCTGTGAATGGCCCGCTCCATGGACTGAAGCTCCTCGACGAGCGCCCAGGCGTTCGACGTCTGGCGGAACGCCTCCATGACCACGTCGCGCGCCTCGCGCTCCACCGAGTCGATGCTCTCGTTGATGCGGGTGGTCTGGTTCAACAGCGAGGTGCTGGTGCTGACGGTGCTGTAGCGCGCGATCGCGCGGCGCAGATCCTCGGCCGAACCACGGATGTAGGCTTCCGCGTACTTGGCGGCCATCAGCGACTGGTAGGTGGCCAGCATCTGGTCCGCGACGGAGCTATTGTTCAGTCGCGTGCCGACCGCGATCATCTTGTAGACAGGCAGGTCGGTCATGCTCAGGAACTGGAATGTGTCGGTGGGATCAGCCAGCGGCGACCGGGTCGCCACCGCGTCGACGATGCGCTGCAGCTTCGCCTGGACGAGCGATCGGAACGTGGTGAACTGCACCTCCTGGGTGGACGGATTCAGGCACTTCGTCGTCTCGTCGCACTGGTAGAGCTGGATGGTGTCCGTGGTCGCGCTGGCCGGATCGTTGCCGACGAGTTCCTCGACGGTCACGCTACCGATGCGGGGCAGGAAAATCGGGTTGACTTCGGTGCCGTTCGAATCGGAGGGGGCCGGGAAGATCACCGTGCCGACGAGCGACATCAGGAATTCGCGATCCGACGTGCTGAGGTCGGGCAGCTGCAGCAGCGCCTGCCACGTGACGTTCCCATACGGCTGCTTGGCCGCGAGATTCGGGTTCTGCGCGGTCGCCGTGTTGATTGTTGCCGCGGCCTGGGTGGCGTTGTTGCTGGTGTTCGACCACGCGTCCGTCATGTCCGAATAGAGGTTCATGAACGGTCCGGCGGTGTCCGCGAGGTTCGCCTGCTCCTTCTTCCACGTGTCCGGCGTCACGGCGTTCACGACGCCCTCGGCTGCCTGGCACGAGTCGATGTTCATCCGGTTGATGTCCTTGGCGATCGCCTGCAGCGACTGCATGACGTTGTCGCAGGTGGGGCAGAGGTTCTGCAGCGCGAGCTTGAAGGCGTAGCCGAGCGCATTCGAGCCGATGTTGCGCAGGAGGGCAACGAACTGCTCCTTGTTGATGAAACTGAAGCCGCCAGTGAACAGGTCGATCCCGCCACATCCCGCGCCCCAGGAGGGCGCGGTCACGCTCGCGAGCTGATAGGTCTTGTGCGGTGTGCGCATGAAGACGCTGCCGCCGCTGTACATGTTCATCGTCTCGCCCTGCAGCACGCGCGGGCTAGATACGTTGCCCATCGAGTTGATGGAATCAAATACCTGCTGCATCGACATCGCATCGGATGCGATGGGACTGGCGGCGATCACGCCGGCGACGAGCGCGGCGACCCAACGGGACGGTTTCATCTGCGCTCTCCGAGAATGGATGCATCGATGGCGGAATCGCGATCGCCATCGACAACGTCTGCGCCTCGCGAATGCACCTCGCTTATCAACGAGGCGAGGGTGAGCAATTCGGCGTCGATCCGTCGCCGTGCGATTGGCCAGTAATGGCCACGAGGAATACCAGGCGCCTCGATGAGCCATTGAAGCTCGCCGCTATCCTTGAAGTTGGCGGTCATGTTCCACCGATAGGTCAACGTAATGTGCCGTTCCAACCAGAGCATTCGGTTGATCTTCAAGGCGAAGGCCTCAGGGGCCTCGAAAACGACGTATGGCCGCGACCGCCGTAAAGCGTGGCCCCCGCAGGACCAAAGCGTCCGCACGCCCGGAATGCGATTTAGCGCGTCACAAACAGGTCGGATCGCTGCGTCGATGGAGACATCGACCGGAATTTTCGCGTCCGCGCCCTGTCGGTTCTGGAATTCGCTACGCCACGTCACGGCATGTAATGAGCGGAGCGCTTCGGCGGCCTTCATATAGCCGATTCTGTGCGCGATGCCCCTCAGGTCGGATAGCTCGGCTCCCAATGGTTTGCCGCTATCGAAAGTGGTGGCACCCCGTAACGGAGGCGGAGAGCCGATGCAGTTCTGCCAGCCATAGAGACCGACTCGTGTGCTGTCGCGGCGATGCCGGCTGTAGTGAAGGAGCAGTTCGATCTGACCGTCGGGGAATGCCCTCCAACGATGAGTCAGGCCGGTAAAGAAACGCGCTCCTTCGGCTCGCCGAGTCACCTCCCGGAGAATGTGGGTCGCCGCTCCATCGTGGTAAATGCCGGGATAGATACGGGCCAGGTCAATCGCGTCGCGCAACGAAGGAATCCCGTCGACGTACGGGAACTCCGCATCTGAGTTGCTGCCGATGACGGAGTACCGAATCCGAGCAACATTCGTGCAAGACGCTAGTGGGGCCGCGCTGCTGCGGCGCCATTCCGCGTTGGACGGGCCGGTGCGTGTTAGCGGAAACCCAGCCAGCGGCCCTGAAAAATCGCGAATGGATTCGATCATCAGAAAAGCTCCCCAGGTTTAGAAGCAGTGAGAACGAAGATGCGATCGACGATGTCCTGAAGCGACAAGACTCCCGAGCCGATCATGGCGTGGTCGCCGGTCTCCTTCGACGCGATGAACAGCGCCGGCACTTGCTGCACGCCCCAAATCGCCGCCTGACCATGGTCCGCGGTCGGGTTCGGGAAATCCGGAATCCCCTGGCCATCGAGCGACACCGGCAACACGTCGATCCCGTATCGATCCGCGAGCAAGCGAATGGTCGGGGCGAGCGCGTGGCAGTACGGGCAGTCGTGCCGGAAGAAGAAGATGAGCCCGTGCTTCTCAGCGAGCGCGCGCAGCTGCGCGTCCTGATCGTTATCGCGCGCCTGGTCGTAGGTGTGGACGGCAACGTTGTTGGTCGGCCGCTTGAGCGAGTAGTCGAGATCCGGGTTCTGCCAGACCACGCGCCGCGACACGTCCGCGTAGGTCGCGCTCTTTGCCATCACATACAGCTCG
The DNA here is from genome assembly GCF_000960995.1 of Burkholderia glumae LMG 2196 = ATCC 33617. Classification (NCBI taxonomy): domain Bacteria; kingdom Pseudomonadati; phylum Pseudomonadota; class Betaproteobacteria; order Burkholderiales; family Burkholderiaceae; genus Burkholderia; species Burkholderia glumae. The sequence goes on from NZ_CP009433.1 coordinate 96,160, forward strand.
AGCCGCTTATACGATTTGACGTTCGCTTCGGTCGGGTCCATCGTCGCGATGTCGAGCCGGTGCTTGAGGGCCGCGCGCATCTCATCGGCCGTCTTGAACCGGGAGAAGTCGTCGGGGTCCGCCGGCGCGGCCGCGCTCGCGACCGCCGGGGCCGCCGGCTTGTCGTCGTCATCGCAATACCAGTTGAACTTCGCCTGACCGTCGCACTGCCACGCGGACGGGTAGTCGAGGTCATTGGCCTGCGCGCGGGGCGCGGCCAAAGCGGTATAGGCGGTGCACACCGCCATCAGCGCGGACACGAGAGGGCGTATCAACGCTCGCATGGGGTGCTCCCATCGGGGCTGATCAGGCACGGGAGCCGCCCTTCGGGGCCGTTCCAGCGCCAGCCTGAGATGTTCCCGTCGGCGCTGATCCCGCAGTTGCGCGCGATGCGCAGGTTCAGACATCCCACGGCAAGCGCGAGGTCGTCCTCGCATCGGACCTTCTCGTCTCGCGCCTTGGCAAGCGCGTGGACATGCGACCGATCCCATCGCATCAGGCGCAGGACGCGTACCCAAACTGAGTCACCCAAGGCAGCGTACTCATGCTGCTCCAGCCGCTTATGCGCGTGGTGCCAAGCCTCCGCTGCGGCAACAACCGCGTCCTTAAGGGCTGCGTGAAGCGTTGACGGCACTGTGGGCGGCAGGTTCGGCGAGAGCGTTGTCATCGTGACGGGTCCTTCGTTCTTGGTCAGTGGGAAGCAGCGTCCTGGGGAATTTGGCCGGCGGCGCCGGCACGCCCATCGCCAAGGCCGATCGGTGGAACACCGTCTCGGCAGTAATTCATCTGCATGTCGAGCTTCCCGGTGGTTTCGCCGGCCGCGGTCTGCACGCCGCGGATGTCGAACACGACGTCCAGCCGCTTACAGCCCGCGCGCGGGAGATCCCCGATCGGTCGCGCCGAGACGTAGACCGGCCCGTTCGCCGCCAGCTGCCGAGTCAGCGAATCGGCCAGCGGACCGCGCAGCGCGCCATACGACGAGCCTTGATCGATGGCGTCGGCGAGGATCGGCGCGAGCGACGTGTAGCTGCTCGCGGCGGCGAGTTGGCTGAAGGCGAGCAGCGCAATGCAGCCGGCCAGGTGGTAACGGGGGTTCATTGAGACGCTCCCTTGCCGGAGGACATCTGTTGCTGGATGGTCTGGAGAATCGCGCCCTGATCCACCGCCTTGGACTGGATCGAATTGACGAACTCGGTGAAGTCGATCTTCGAGAAATCGACGTGCTGCAGCTGATCCGCCGTCAGGCCGCTGCAGCCGGCGAAGGGCACGCCGAGCTGGGCCTTGCCCTGCTGGTTGACGATCTTCGCGATGAGCGAGTTGAAGCAGCAGTAGCTTTTCTTTTCCTCGACGCACACGCCTAGCACCTTGCTCGAGCAGCCCTGGGCGTACTGCACGCATAGGTTCTGTCCGCGCTTGAGGCTCAGGACCTGTTCGTCTTGCGTGCAGGCAAGCCACATCTGAATCAGCTGCGCAGCAATCTCGGCGCCGAAAACGTACGGATTGAATCCGACGAAGTTGATGCCATTGGTCAGTGAGAACGAGAACTGAAAGCCGTAGGCGCCGAAATTGCCGGAGCCGGCGAGCACCTTGTCTGCCCACGATCCCATCTGCTGCAGCCCCTGGTTGACCAGCGTGCTGTCGACCGTCTGGTAGAGCTGGTCGTACACATACTTGGAGCCGAGCGCGATGCCCTGTTTCGCGGTCGTGCCGGCGATCGACAGCCCGGCGCTGACCGCGGCGCTACCAATGGCGTTGTTCGTGTAGGCGCCGCCGCCGCCGTTGCTCGTGCAGCAGCTCTTGATTTCGGCACCGCCGAGCACCTTGATCGTGCAACTGCTGTCGTAGCCCTTGAAGATGTTTACGTTGCCGGCGGCATCGACCCCATAGGCGCCCGCCTCGCGGCCGGTTTCGAGGCCGGTCACCACCTGGCCAAGTGCGTTATCAGGCTTGCTCGACGACGTGAAGCAGCCGGCGCCAGGTGCGCACATGGTGTTCGTGCATTGCGTCACCGTGGTCGTGTGCGCCGGCGTGTCGACACATTGGTACGTGTACTGCCATGTGTCGCAGGTGTTCGGCGACGCGTCGTTGTACGACAGGCATTGCTGCCCGACCATGCCACAGCCCTCCTGGCGCAGCGGAGCGCAGTCGTCCACGGCGTTGGCCGCTTGGCACTGGTACGTGTCCTGGTAGTTCCAGCAGTCGGCGTAGACGGGAATGCCGTTGATCGTGCGCGTGCCGGCCGGCTCGACGCAGGTCTCCCCGGTGCGCTGGCAGGTCGGCACCGCGCTCGCCACGCCTGGGCTGGCCAGGAGGGACACGAGCAGGGTGGCTGGGAGGGCGCAACGCAGCGTGATCGTCATTGAGCGGCCCTCTGCTCAAACGACGTGCACTGATCGTCCCAGTTCGGCGTGCAGACCGCAGTGCAGATTTGATTGATCGTCAGCTGCGCGATCGCCTCACCGCCGCCCACATCGCCGTATCCACCGATCGCGGCCTGGACCTCGATAGTGTTCACGCCTTCGTGCAGGTATCGCCGGATATCGGTGTTGGGCGTGACGGTCGATGGGTTGCCCTCATAGTGGCTCTGGAAGGTAAAGAAGCTCTGGTATTCGGTGAGCCCGCCGTCCGCCGTGAACGCCGTCTTGTCGGAACACACGTTGCGGATGCCGTTCGCGCCGAGGCTGCTCACGAAGGTTGCGCCAGCCACTGGCGCCGCGAGATAGCCCTGGCTCCGCGTCCCGCTGGTCCCGTCCTCGCCACCGCCAGTGGTGCCAGGTACGAGTATTGGCCCGCACTGCAGCACGCGGCCGCCATCGGGCGCGTCCGTGTAGACCGTCACGCCGTTGATGTCCACGCTGCGCAGCGTGTTGTTGGCCGTGACCTTGCTGAGCACGGCCGTGCCGATCTGGCTCAGGTTCTGGATCGTGAACGACATCGACCCGGACTGCGTGAAGCCGGTATAGCCGGTGTTGTCGTGATACCCCGTGTCGGCACCGAAATTCCAGAGTGCGGAATTCGACGCGAGGCGGGAGGCGAAGCCACCGCTGAAGCTGCCCTCGACCACGCCACCGGCGGCACACCCCTGGTATGGCTCGCTGCAGATCGGGTTGTAGATACGCGTGCAGGTATAGGTCTGCGTTCCCACCGCCTGCTCGCAGGTCTCCTGCTTATAGGTGGCGGGCACGCTAGTCGTCACGTTGTGGCAATCCTGCGTTCCGGTCGTGATGCCAGGGTTGCGGATCGTTCCCGCGCTGCCGGTGACGATCGGGTCGCTGGCGCCGAGCGGCATCTTGTTGGGCGGCTTGTTGGCCAGATAGTTGACCGCGTCGCACTCCTGCTGCCAGTACGCGCTCGGATTGGCCGGGCGCGTCGCGCAGTCGGCCTCCTTGCCGGTGCCGGCCGGTCCGAGCGTGCCCTGACCGTTCCCATACAGGGGCGTGAGCTCGCCATCCTGGTTCGTGTAATTCGGAACGTTCGCCCCGCCCGTCGCGATCGAGCCCTTGGCGCTGGTCATACCCGACGTCCCTACCTGCTGACCCTGCGCGAAGGCAGAGCTCGTCGACGCGCTATCGGCGAGCGCACGCACGCCGAACGCCGCCGCGGCTGTGGCGATCGCAAGGGGCGCGAAGCGCGCGAGGCGGGATTGGATGGTCATCACTCGACGTCGCCCAGCGCGCGGAGGTAGCGGCCCGCGTTCGCCGCGAACGCCGGGCTGTGGTCGACGATCTGCCGCAGTGCATAACCCGGGGTCACGTCGCCCGAGACGGACACGAATGTTTGCGGCAACGCGCAGCCGCTGCTATCGACCTGGTTGCCCGCATCGCCGCCTTGGGTCACCACGAACGCCGGCACGCGCGAAACGCGATACTGGGTGAACGCCTTCGGATTGACGACGATGCCGCCGGAGGCGACACCGAGGCGCTGCATTTCCGCGGCCGTCGCCTTGAGCGAGTCGTCCTTGAATCCGCGGAAGACGACGGTGCCGCCGGCGATGTGCATCGTCTTGATGAGCCGCACGAGCGACGCGTCAGGCATCGAGAAGCTCGCAAAGGCGACGAACGAGTCGGTCACGCGGCGCTGCATGCGACCTTCGTAGCGTTTGGCGATTGCGAGCGGGTCGGCGCTGGCCGCCGGCCGGGCCGGCGTTGGGAGGTTCGGGAAGTCGTTGCCGTCGTGGGCCGCCTTCGCCGCCGCGTCGCGCATCTGTTGCTGCCGATCGCCCTGGATGCGCGCCATCTCGGCATCGATGGCGGTGTCCGTTGGCATCGCGCCGTGGTAGCGCGCGGCGCCGCTCGCCGCGGCATCGAACGTCGCCCGCCGGCCGGCATTGACGCGCTGCTGCTCACGGGCGAGCGCGTCGCTGGAGAGCGTCTGCGCCTGGGTGATGACGGGCAGGAGGAAGCTCGCGGCCGCCGCGGCGACAATGAGGCGAGTGGTGGGGCTCATTGGGGGAGGTCTCCGAGGTTGGCGCCCTGGCAGCAGTTGCGCTTGCGGAAGACCTCGTAGGCGAAGTCCTCGCCGGTGTACGGAATCATCTTGCCGGCGCCCCAAAGAGCCGACGTGCGGCCGTAGGGCTGGCAGCATTGGCCATTGATTTCGTCGGTCTGTGCGACCGGGTAGAGCATCGTGTACTTGTACTGCGTCTTGTCCATCACGGGCTGGAGGTAGTACCCGCACATCGCGCCGTCGCCAGTGGTGCCCCACATCAAACCTTCGCGGTGAAGCTTGGCGGTCATGCGCTCGACCAACAGAGACGACGCCTGGACGGCCGATACATGCGCCTGGACGTGGCCGTTGAATGGGTAGATCGAGCCATTGCAGCCGGCGCACCAGAACAGCAGGTTGCTGCCGAAGCCGAGCGACGACAGAACGCAGTCGCCGGCGCAGGCCGCCTGAGCGACGGGGCTGCCGAAGAGATACGTCTCCGGCTCGAGGAGCATGGTCAGATCGTCGTCGCTCCAGGTCGGGTCGACCTCGGTGAGATACGCGACGTCGAAGCTGCCTGTTTCCATGCAGGGATCGTCGAGCAGGATCTCGGTGTAGTACATCACCGGGTCCGTGTACCAGTGGACCTGATAGAAGCTCTGGCGCGTGTTGTCTTGCTGCAGGCGCACGTCGCCCTCGGGCGCCGAGATGCCGGGGTTGAGCGAGATACCGCCCAGCGAGACGAAGCAATAGGGCGAGCGGGTGACGTCGACGCGGCGCACCGGCTCCCAGAAGCTGAACTTCACGCCGAAGGTGCCGTTGCAGAAGCAGAGGAAGCCGCCGGGATTGGACGTATCGTCCTGGCCCATGCTGAAGAGCGTCACGTCGCCGATCGCCATCGGGAAGGCGCACTCCCAGCAGATGTCGGTGACAGGATTGGCGAAGCGACCCACGCACTGGCCGGCGTCGGCGGAAGTTGCGAAGCCAAACGACATCGCGACGAACGCGAATGCCAGAAGGCATCGATGGAGACTGGACGGTTGCCTCATGACTGCAACCAGCCGAACCAGTTAGCGATATGGGCGACCCCAGTACCGAAGAGGTAGAAGCCGTACAGCGCAAGAACACAGACGAAAAGTGCCGCCGGAATTGATGCGCAAAGGAGCACGAGTTCCTTCACAAAGCTCCCGAAAGAGGGTGGACCCTCGGTCTTCTGAGTGGCATCGCTCGATATCACCCCGGTTTCGCGCCCCGATGCCATCGGCTGCGCCTCTGCCGTTTCCCCCGGTACCGGCTCGACGCTGAGATGCTTGCGGATGCACAGTCGCATCCGCACCAGCACTTCGTCCGCGCCTGCGAACGTCAAACGGTCCACCATGACTTTTTCACGATCCGCCGGGCCATCTGCGTCTTGCGCGACGATCATGTAGAGGCGCGGCTCGGGGGCGTCCGGGGCTTGGCTCATTGGCTTCGCGGCAAACCGCCGAACATCCGTTGCATATGCGTCCGCGCGCCAGACGCACGTCACAATCAGGTCGTCGGCGGTCATCACCAGTTGGTCTCTCGTCACATCGATGACGATTTGCGCGGGGTCACGCGGCGTCATATCGCGGGCAGGCAGGGCGTTCACGTCAGGGGCTCCCACAGCCGCTATGCCTCCCGCACGGTTCCCTTTCCCTTCCCAGCGCCAGGCCGCAGCGCGAAGGCGCTCATCTGTCGATGGTCCCGTCTTGAGGTGAATGCCCTGCACGGACAGCGACTCGAGAATCGCGTCGAGCGCCGTGTCGCGGTCCTTCGCACTCCCGGCCTGGTGAATCGCTTGGGCGAGGGCGGCTTTCAGTTCGAAGGAGACGAACGTCGCGTCACCCTCTTGGACGAAATTGCAATCGAGTCGCTCGGCTTCGAGCTGGATCGCACCCAATATCGATTGGGTGTTCGACAAACCAAGATGGCTCACTATGTCCACAACGTTGTGGTGGGTGATATCCACCCGAGCTGATTCGGTCACTGCTGTTCCCCGTTCATGTCTGATTGATCGCGCATAAGTTGGGTCCGGTCACCGCAGTTGTGCGGCCGGCTCCTCCTCGAGCAGCAGTTGGTTGCCGCGCTGGCTGATCACCGCCGGCACACGCGTGATGCCGAATCGCTGCGTGAGACGCCCTTGCTGGTCGAAGTACACCTGCCGCTTCCATGACTTCGTGAGGTCGAACCATGAGCCGCCGATGAGGATCGGCTTCACGGCAGCGCCATCGCGATCGGCCAACGCGCGAGCCGCCTTGACCTGCGCGGGGTCGCGGCCGTCGAAGAACACCAGGCGCTCGTGCAGCGTGACGATGTCGAGCGGATTGATGCGAGTGCCGGCGGGCACGATCACGGCGCCCTCGTCGTTCAGCACCGGCTTGGAGTACGTGACGGTTGGATCGATGAGGCGCTGGGCGTACTCGGTCACCGTCGAGACGCCCGGCACCGCCGGCATGTCGGTGATGTCGTGCATCGCGCGGCGACGCGCGCGATGCTCGAGCGCGGCCAGTCCGCCGCTGGCCTGCAGCTGCGCGAGGCGGTGTTTGAGCATGGCCACCGCGTCGTGCTCGGCGATCGGATAGGTCGGGCCAACCACACCCAAATCCTCGGCGTGGGCAGGCAGGCCCAGGCACCCGGCTGCCATAGCCGCGATCACGGCGGGTGCGGCGCGCCGAGCGGCGCTTACCGCCGCCAGCGCGCAGTCCCGAATTGCACGGCGCGCGAGGTCGCCGAGAGCGCATTCCCGAGTTGCACTTGCGCGATGGTCAGCACAACGTTGATCAGCCAGGCGGCGGCCAGTCCCGCCCCCAAGCTGAACAGCGTCACGATGGCCGGCAGGTAGTACGCAACACCCATCACACTGCTCGGCCCCAATAACGTTCCGAAAGCCTGCACGACTGAGATCGCATCGGATTTGGCCAGGTAACGGAGCATGGGAAGCAGCTGCGTGGCCATCAGCCAAGCTGAAATGAGCAAGCCCATCGCAATGACACGAATTTGAGACATACCAACCTCCACCAGTCAGGGGAATGGCATCACGCGTGAACGCGTAACGAGCGTGAAAATGGGATTTAGAAGAGTTCATAGGCTTTCCCCACAATGGCATCCTGCGGAACGGTGCCGGAGATCGCGTAGCGCGAATCTAGGCTGTTCGGATTGGGGGTGGCCACGAAGTAGTGCCCCGGAGGAATGACGCCCCCCTCGGTCGGGAAGAGCGGCATGCCAGCCAGCGAAAGCGGCTTGGCGTAGCCGATATAGGTGGTGTTGACCCAGACATTGCGCCCGTTGACGCGCACGACGTCGCCGGGAAGACCCGCAACGTGCTTCATAAACAGCACGCCTGCGGGGTACGTTGCGCCGCCGTGCCAACGGAATGCGATCGTGTCGCCGAGCTGCGGCACGCACGTCGTCTTGTCGATGAAGTAGAGGGTGCCGGGCAGGCTCGTCGATAGATTGAAGCCGAGCGCGTACCAGGGCCGGATTCCCCAACCGAACGCGGCCGTGAGCAGCAGAATGGCGAGCGTGCGCAGCAGGCGCCGATATCGGGCGAGACGGATCGCGAGCGCGGTCATTTTGCGATCCTCGCAGCGATCGCCGATGTCACGTCTTGGGCGGAGCCGGAGAGGACCGCGGCCTTGTTCACCACCACGCAACGGCACTCAGCGCCATATTGCGCGACTGCGTCTGACAGGTGCTTCGCCCAATCACCGGCCTGCTGGAGCGCGGCGCTCTTGGCCTCGGTCGTCATGCGGGACGGGTCGCCGTTGCCGAACTGCTTGATCTGCGTGGCCTGCTCGTCCGTGAGCAGCTTCTGCACGTCGACGACGACGATAGGCGCGGCCGCCTGGCTCTGCTGGAGATAGTCGATCGGTGCGTGGATCATCAACGTGCCGACTGCCGTAAGCAGGCCGGTCAAAATAAGGTCGTAGCGCAAGGTCATCGCGGTTTCCGTTTGTGCTCGATGAGCGCGCGGATCGCGTCCTCGGTGGACATGCCACCGTCGATCAACCGCTGCATGAAGTTGTAGTCCGGCCCCTTGGTGGTGGCCATGGCGAGGGTGAATTCGTCGGGGATGTGCCGCAGGATGTGTTGTCCGCCGTCCGGGTCGACAAGGACAAACTCGCTGTAGCGCCCCGGGACGGGGGAGAGTGACTTGAGCATCTTCTTCAAGCCGGGCGACAGGTCGATGATGTCGCCACGCTCGATCTGTGCCAGCGTGTCATTGCTCTGCTTGAGGTGGAATTTCCAGCCCGAGTTATCGAACGCCGCCTGCGTGGCTTTGTTCATCCCGGCGTCGGTAATGCCCTGGGTCGCAAAGAAGAAACTGCCCTCATATTTCCGGGCGCGTCGGTATCCCTCTTCGGTAAAGTCCGCCGATTCCTGGTCGTCACCCGCCGTCTGCCATCCCTCGTCCTGTAGAAAGAGCTTCTTGCGCGATCGCTCGAATCGATACATCTCATTGGTGACCTGATTCGTGAACCCCAACATGATCACGGTGCGAAGCTGAGGATCGCTGTTAAGGTGCTCGAGTTCGAGCCCGACCACGTCATTGTTGAGGTTGACGTTAGTCCGTCCATTGACGTACCGGCCGTACACACCGCCATCGCAGAACGGCTCCAGCCGAATGGCAAGTTCATATGCCACACGCTCGTTCTGTTGGTTCTGGTCCTTCAACTGCAGGAGGGCGTCCCGCACACGTGTCGGGTTACCGTCCGGACCATAGTCTTTCCAGACCATTCTTACCGCCTTGTCCAGCAGTCCACGCTCAAGGTCGGTTATCGGCGACGTCGGGGATGCCATCCGCGCAATGATCGGTCGGATGAATTTGACTTCGCTGTCGATGCCGTTGTCCGCATCGCTCCCCCCAGTGGAGAACGAATTGACGATGATGTTCGAACCCGGCTTGAAGTCGATGTACTGACCGCCGGCCATGGCTATCTGCTTCTCGTAGGAATAGCCCACATCCGTGAGGCGCACGACGCCGCCTACAGCGCGAAATGCGGCGATGATTTCGTTCATCAAAACCGATTTGCCAGCGCCCGAGGTGCCGTCGACGAATCCGTTGTAGTTAGTCGAGCTTGAGTAGAGATCGATTGGTGTAGGCGTGCCACGACGCCCGTAGAACATCAGATTCGGTGCGCCGCTTGTCCCGGCCCATTCCGCAACCACAGGCGCCATATCAGTCGCATTGACCGTGGTTTTGGTCGAAATCAAGCGCAGTTTGTTGAGATCGTCGCGCAGATCTGGCGTCAAGGCCATCGGCACCGCCGACAGAAACGTGGTGAGCTGCTGCGTGACCATCGGAAACAGCTTGAACCGCTCCGAGCGCCAGATACCGCGCGCCGCTGCCACGCAGCGCCCGATCTGCTCGCGAGGTGCGAAAAGCGTGAGCGTGTGATACAGCTCGCATATCGAGCCGCCCGATTCGAGCTGAAGCCCCACGGCTCGCCAATCGCGCTCCTGCAACGCGAGTTCAGGTTGCAGCGGCGCCATCTTCGACTTTGCGTTTTGGGCGGCACGCGCGCCGCGCAGCGCCACGCGCGTTTCGACGGCATTCTGGTCGAGCGTCATCACGCCCAGGGTGATGAGGTAGGGGCAGGGGTACTGATGGACATCGTTGAACAGCGAGCCGACGATGTTGCCCATCTCCCAGAGTTCCTTCTTCGACGGATACTGCAGGACGCCAAAGCTGCGGGCCGCGATCCGCTTGTCGGGGTCGCCCTTTTCCTCCGGCGGCAGGCCAAAAAGCAGATGCTCGGCCTTGACGCGCGCGTGATGACCAAACGGCACCAGCTGGTCGCGAATCGGGCGATCCGCGTCATATTGCTGGTCGCCCACTTCCGCCCCATTACCAAAGAGGTACTCGGGGTTCAGGATCGGCCACAGGAATCGGATGAGATCATCGGGCGTAGCGGTGCGGCTCGCGAGGCTCGCCGAGCGAAGCGTCGCACCGACCACTTCACGCAGGTTCTGCATCTCCTCGCGAACCTTGGCGTCGTCGGCGGACCCTTTGCGTACGACTGACAGCATCAGTCGCTTGTCCGTGATCGAATAGTTCTGGCCGTGGAAGAGCGGGCGTCCCTGGTTCGCCCGGAGGGCGGCAGCACGGCGCTCGGCCTGCTCGAGGTAGAAGGGCGGGGCCTCGCCGCTGTTGGCATACGTGCGGCGCAGATCCACGTACCGATCCAGGTGCTCCTCGATGATCGGATCGGCCAGCATCATCCACTGCACACCGTGGTCCGCCGGCATGGTGTCGTACAGACCGAGCAGCGTTCTCGCCAACTCGTCGTTCGCGCCGGTCTGGGGCGCCACCACCAGTACGAAGCCGATCGAGCTGGTGTTGTAGTACAACTCGGTGGCCGGGTCGTATTGGTCGTAGGGCAGCAACTGGTGCAGGCCCACGTTGTCGACGCGGCGCTGGTCGGCAACGGTCGGTGCCGGCGGCCCGAGGTCGTCGTCAGTCCCGAAGACGAGCTCCTTCGCCATCGTCGTCGCTAGGCTGCGCGCGCTATCCACCCACTCCTGGATCGATCCCATGTGACGTCTCCGCTCAGCGATCGGCCGACGGCGACATCGCGGCCGCACGGTCTATCGCACCATCCGGCGTCAAGATGCCCTGCATGACACGGTCCGCATTCGAGGCGGGCGTCGTGAACGCATCCCGCCTTGCTGCCGTGCCGGCGTCCTTGGCGTCACCCTGAGCAGCCGCCGCGGTGGGGCTCAACACAGGGGGCAGCACCGGCTGGAACGCGGCACGGATGCGCGCCTGGTTGTGGGCGATGGACCAGTGGCCGGGGTCGACGACGAGGTACACGTACTCCTGGTCGTGCAGGTCTGAGTCCGCGTCCTGCCAGGGCGCGAACCAGACACGCAGTTCGCGCGGCGCCGTGCGCACCGGTGCACCGCTATCGAGGGCACGCGGCAGGATGCCGGGGGAAGTGGCGCGGGCGCCACCGGCCGCCGCCTTGCGCGAGCCTGACGCGCGATCGGCCGGGCTGTCGTCGGCGTAGCTCCCGAGCGTCAGGTTGGTCGCCGCGCCGCTGCCGGCGTGCACGCGCTGATCGGGGAGGTTGTGGGCCATGGCGTTGGCGTAGATGCCCGACATGCTGTTGCAGAGCACGCCGGCAGGCGCTTTGCACGCGAACGACGAACTGGCGTCATACCCGGTGAAGCTGCAGGCGGACAAGGCGAGCACGGCGGCGCCGATAACGGCCGTCGCACGCGTCGCGGCGAGGTAGGGAATGGACATGGTCACTTCGCTCCCAGCCACTGGTCGATTGTCTCGGCAGTCGCGGCACCGGGCATCACGCGGCCGTCGACGCTTACGAGGGACGGCGTGCCATTGATGCCGAGGCTGGCCGCGAGGGCTTCGTTCCTGTCGATCGGGTTGTCGCAAGACGCGAGCTTTGGCTCGACGCGCGCCGGCGCGGGCGGTGACTTGCGTTGGCCGGCCGCACCGATCACGCTGGAGCCGTGATCTCGCATCCAGCGGGACAGCGCGACCGGAAGCCATGCGTGCCAGGCACCAAGGCGATCGTCCGCACACCAGATACCGATTGCATGGGCGCGGGCTCGTGGGTGGATCGACTCGAGCGGGTACAGGAACCGGTAGATCGTGACGTCCTTGAGCGCGGCGAGTTCAGCCTCGAGGGAGAGGCAATATGGACAGTCGGGGTCGTCGAAGATCGCGACCTTGCGGTGGCCGTCGCCGTGCACCTCCACGAACGCATCCTGGAGCCGGTCGGCCGGGAAGCGCACCTTCTGCAGCGCCTGCTCGAGCGGCACGGTCAGGTCCTGCTGCGTGACCATGTCGAAGAGATGGCCGAAGAGGAAGTAGCGGCCGGTAACGTCGGTGTAGGCCACCTTGCCGCCCATCACTACTTCATAGATGCCGGTCGAGGGGGTCGCCGCCACCTCGCGGAACTGCGTGGCCGGATACCGAGCGTGCAGTGATGCCTTGAGCGCGGCCACGCCGGGGTCGAGATTCGGGTCGGCCGGATCGACTGCCGGCGCCAGCGGTGCTGCGACCGGCGCGAGCTGGCCAGCGGCCACCGCGGTTTCCGACGACGTTCCCCGGCTAGACGCAGTAGGTGCGGTCGTGCAGCCCCATGCCAGGCATGTGGTCATCAAAAGCGCGAAGGTGAAGTTGGCCTGTTTCATTGGATCGTCACGGATGAGGGAAGAGGGGTGCACGGTCCACGGTAACGTCGAGCTGGGACCCGATAGCGAGTGCCCGTGGAATGGGAAAGGCTTCGTGTTTGACGCTGTCGAGCACATTGCCGGTGTCGCGCGCGCCCACGCGCTGCATCCACACCCCATCGGCGAAGCAGTGGAACATTGAGCCGGCCGCCGAGATGAGCTCGGGCGCGGGTCGCCATTCGCCCCACTGCTTGAAGAAGAACGGGATGCCCGCGGCCGCGCATTGGTCACGCAGGGAGCGAATCCAGCCCGGGTGAACCGAGCGGGCCAGCAGGCCGCTTTCGCCGCCGGCGATCACCCAATCGATACCGACGCGGTGCCGGTCGAGCTGCGGCAGGTCGAGGCCGTAGTGATTCGGCCATGCGAGGTGGCGCCGCAGATTGATGTGGCCGAGCATGGGCTCGATCGACAGGAAACGAACGCTCGCGCGAACGGTGAGCAACTTCGGGATGTCCCGATCGGCCTCGGCCTGGTCGACCACGGTCGCGCCGATCCACACGTTCTCCGGGATACCCAGCGGGAACATGTCGGCAAGCATCGCGTCCGCGTTGCCAATCCTTTTCGTCAGCAGTTGCCAATCGAGGTTCGGCGTCGCAAGAATCAGATCGGCGAGGTCACGGCGCCATTGGGCCGGCACCTCGTTGTCGAACACGTCGGACAGGGACGAACAGAACACGCGCCGGCGGCGGCCGTGCAGCGCGAGAAACTTCGCGTGCCCACGGTTCCAGCGCTTGGGAGCGGCCCAGGTCGACGCGGCCGTGCGCCGGCGCGGCACCCCCGGCCCCCAATTCGTCGCAGTGCCGCCGCCAAAGCGGCGATTACGACGCTCGGCGTAGCAGTTCGCGCAGCCGGGGCTCACGGCCGTGCAGCCTTCCCATGCGTTGAACGTCGAGTCGGTCCAGCCGATGTCGGTCGTCTCGCTCACGGGCGTCCTCCACGGGAGCTTCGCAAAGCCCGGTCAAGCAACCGTTCGATGGCGTCTTGGGCGCTCGTCAGGCGGCTCATGCTTTATGTCCCGCGAAGAGGCGACCGGCGGCATGAAGGAACCCCGCGCGAGCGGTGCGGCCCGACGCGACGAGGTGTTCCGGACGGCTGGGCGCCGAGCCGGCATCTCGCGCCTGCTGCGTATGCCGGTGTGTGCGGGCCAGCAGCGACGCGCACTCCACCATCAACGTTCCGCGATCGTCACGGCTCTTCACCTCGCCGCGGGTTGCCCAGCCCCGCACGACGTCGAGATCCACGCCGGTTTGATGCGCTGCGTGCCCGGCCGTGATCCAGTTGAGATCGTCCCCCGATATCGGTGGCTCGGTGACGCGCGGCTCGGGCGCGGTCGGAGCGGTCGGTACGGCACAAATCACAATCCGTACCTGCTCGTACAGCAGCGGTTTGCAGTGCTTGGCCTGGGCATTGGGGAGGCCTCTCACGGTCACCGTGCGTGCGCCGCACTCGACCGTGACTTCGCTGCTCGTACTGGAATCGGTGGCAAGCTTCATCATCTTCCCGATGACGTTGATCCCGTCCGAGGCCTCCTGCTCGATCTGCTCACCCTTGTACCAATGCATGGCCGCCAGAAGCGCAACGTCGACGGGATCGCCCTTCTCGACGTGCTCTCGCAGTGAGGCCGACAATTCGCTGGCGGGCGCGCTCCACCAGCCGCTGCGGCCGGCTGCTCGGCTTGCTGCCATCGAAGCCTTCATGATTCGCGCGAACGCGTCGACGACGGCGTCGTCGAACGAAGCCTCATCAATGGCGCGACTGACCTCGGCCACGCCGGCTCTTGGTGACGCTGCGGGCCGCCGGCTGGCCATGTCCAGTCGGTCTGCTGCGTGCGCGAGATACTCAAGGAAGCCAGTTTGATATCCCGGAGCACGTCCGAGGTGGGACGCCCCGAATTCGGCGAAGCAGCGTAGCTGCTCGGCGACGAGCTCGTGCGCCCCAATCCAGGCCGAGAGCGCGCTACGCGTTTCCGGCTGAACATAATGGCCATCGGCACCACGCTCGAGCCTTGGTTCGAGTCCCGCGTCATCCGCACACCGACGCATCGCTGCCTCGAACGCGGCCGTTGTCGTGCTTTTCGCTTCTTCACTCATCGGAGTAGCCTCCATCGGTTTCACGGCCACCATTGGCGAGGCCGTCGTTGATATCGCTGACATCGGAGAGGGCGCCGTTGTATTCCGCGCCTTTCATCACGGCGAACTCGACCACGCGGCCGCCGTCGGTTTCAATCACCGGGAAGAGCTTTTCGGCAGCGCGGATGTAGTACTGCTTGAGGGAGTCCGCGCCCTGCGAGACCCCGCTGCCGATTGCGGAACGACCAACCTGACTCGGATTGACGATCGACGTCGTACCGAGGGCCGTGGTGTTCAACGTGTTGGCGGATTGGCTGAATGCTTGGCCGATCCCGGACGAGATCCCGGCCAACACAGACATGGCGAGGGCGGAGCCAGACTTGGAAACGAGGCGACCGCGGACTCCCTCCTTGCCGTCCTCGCCCATGACAGTGCCCTTGATGGTCATCTCGACGGTCCGGCCGTTCTTCAAGATGCAGGCGAGCGTCTCGCCGTGCATCATCGTCCGCTCGCTCGAGACGTCTCCGTAGGCAGAGGTCAAGATGCGGCATCCGGTGATGTCGAGCTTTCGGGCATTCGGCAGATTGGCGAGATCGAGCACCTCGAGGAAGACGTGCAGCGGGTCGTGCTGCGCCTCCCCGCCGGTCGGTGCATCAACGCCGTTCATCATGAAAACCCGTACGAAAGCGGTAGCGGGGATGAAGGTCACGCCCTTCTGGCCGTTGGCCTTCAAGCAATCCTGCTGAGCTTGCTTGGCCTGGTCGATGGGCAACGACGAGAACCGGGGATCGACGCAGTCGTCACCGGCTTTCTTGGGCGAATCGAAATTGATGATGTCGAGCTTCGGGGGCGGCGCCACCACGTCCATAGCGGCGCCACGCGCGTTCTGGCCGAACGGCGGATTCAGGATCGCGCCGGACTTCGCCTGCTGCCCGTTCAGGGGAATCGGCTTGTTGAGCAGCGCGCGGTCGGACGCTGTCGACGAGTCCGCAGCAGGGGCACTCGCGGCGCTACCTGAGCCCGCCTTCTTCTGGTCGTCGAACTGCTTCTTGAGGTCCTCCTGCGCCTGGACGACCTGCTTCAGTTTTTCCGTCGCCTCATCCGCCTTCCCATTCGCGGCGTCGAGCTGCTTCTTCATGTCCGCAAATTGCGCCTCGGACTGCGCGCGCCACGCGTTTTTGTCGTTCTGATCGCCGACGTGCGCGAACGGGACCGACGTAGTCGCCTGCTGCGGTCCCTTGCCTTGGCGCGTGAAGAGGAGGCCAACGACGAACAGCGCGGCCAGGAGCCCGAAGACCACCATGCTGATGATCTTCTGGCGCTTCTTGTTTGCCTCGTTCGGGTCAGTCATGGTCGCCTCGCTCGCGGACCACATAGACGATCGTGCTGGCGCCGGCGGGAAGATTAGCATCCTCGATCGCTACGGCCAGCACCCCGGGCGCATACAGCTCGCGCTCGTCGAGCGACAGATCGTTATGCGAGGTGTTCGCGAGCGTGTACGTCTCGCCCACCAGGTCACCATCGCTGTACTCGCGAACGCGGGTGAGCGTCGCCTCTTTCCAGAGCGGCACGGCCGTCTCGACGGACGTATACGCGACCTGCGGCACGGACTGGGCACCGGACATCGCCAGAATCAAGAGCTTGACGTGACGCTGGAACGCGGAGGCGCGCAGCGCTCGGCCAGTGCTCGAGGCGGGTGGCTGGATACGGACGTCCTCGGCCGGCCGTGGACCGGGCACCAGCGAAAGGCGGTAGCTGACGCCCGCGTCATCGAACACAAATATCGTGATGGTCTCGTTGAGCGCGGTGGGGTTGGACGGCTTGAACCAGAACTGGTTGCCCGCCTGCGTCCACGCCAGCGATCCCGGAACGGTCGGTACCACCTTGGTGATCTGCCGGCCGCCCGACATCGTGAGCAGGTTGTACTCGGCGGCTGAGACGAAGACCTGCTGAGCTTGCCGGTCCGAGCCCTTGACGATCGAGATCGCGCTGGCCGGCGCGGCGACGAACAGCGCGGCGAGCGGTGCCACGAGTGGGAGCATGAGCCGCGCGACACCGCGGCGACGAAGGTAGAGTGGTTTCATGATGCCTTCTGCGCCGGCGGCACAAGCGGTTCGATGCCTTTCGTGCCGCGTTGTGCTTCGCGGATATCGAGGAGCGTGAGGCGCCCGAACATCGAGATATCGAAATAGACGACGAACGTCTTTTGCTCGGTGCTCGTGAGCTTGCCGGAGATATAGGTGCTGATGGTGGCGGGGAACTTGACCGACTTGCTGCGGAGGTCGACCTCGGCCGAGCCCGCGGGCTCGGCGACGCTGGTGACGCCGTCGTGCTTGAGCTGCAACGCGTCGGCGTCCCATTGCGTCTTCAATTCGGCGCGGCGTCCATCGCTGACCATCGACAGGAGGATTCGCTCGTTGCTGTCGACCGTATTGGGCGTCACGCTCTTGGCCAGGGAGAGCACGTAGGCTGCCTGATCGGCGAGGTATTCGTCGTTCGCGTAGCGCGCACCAATCACATACGTGCCGCGCACGGCCGGCGGCATGATGACGACGCGCTGAGTCATCATCAGCCATGCGCAGACGAGCGCGATCACCACACTCGACGACCCGTTGACCAGCAGGAGCTTCTTTAGGAAACGGATCTGGGAGCGCAGTGCATCTCGGGATGCGGCAGCCTTGTCTGGCGTCATGGCGTCACCCGTTCAGTTCGCGAATCGCGGACGCCGGCAGCACCTTGAGCGTAGGCCGGCCGATGACCCAGTACGCGACGTGTGTCGACATCCCGGGATGTTTGCCCGAGCTGAACTTCTGCCACCCGTAGGCAAGCGCGACGCCTAACGTGACACCGGCGAGCACATGGTTGAGCATGATGCCGCCCACGACACCGCCCATGCCGATCGAGGCGACGTCCTTCCGGAAAAACAGGAATTTTTCCGGATCGTCGAGCCGGCTCGGTATGTAGTGGTTGAGGTCTTCGGACATCACCGCCCCTTAGATCGTCGCGGTGTATTCGCCGTCGATAATCCCGACGATAAGACTGCCGACAATGCCGATGAAGGCGGGCTGGACGAAGGCAAAGAGGTCCTTCTTGAACATCGCCATCGCCGTGCCCCAGAGCAGGCCCGCGAGCGCGATGACTTTGGCGGGATTTCCTTTGACCCATCCTTCAACTGTCGTCGCAGCGGGTGCGAATTCCGCACCGTCCGCCCCAAACGCGATACGCGCGAAGAGAAGCAGACCGACTGTTGCGAACGCGACGAGCGCCGCGAGCATGTGCTGGCGGATCTTCGGATCGTTGAGGAGCGCCTGAGCGCGGTCCTCGAGCGCGATGAGGCGAAGGGCAAGACGGATTTCGAGCTGCGATACGGCGTTGGCGATCATATGGTCCTCGCGCGGTGTGGGCAGGTGGCCGGATACTGTTCTTGTGGTGCTCGCGCCGTTACGGGCGGCACGAGCACGGTTCAGGGGCTGGATAACAAAAAGTTCTGTTTTCGAGATTTCACTATCGATTTGTAGTCCTTACTTAATTAGATCCTCCTGTGGTAAAAATGACGAATTGGGCTAGATGAGGCTTCTAGTTACCCGCGACGCGCTTCGTCTGCCTCCCATCGCTGGGCGGCATGGGGCAGCGCGGCAGGACCGGCGCGGAATGGGTGCGGTGAGCGTGATGGACCGCCTTCAAGGCGCGTTTGCGTGCACGGCTACGATGGGTTGGCGCCGGCGCGGAAGCCTCAGCCGGCTCCGATATGGGGACGCGTGAAAGGGCTGGTTCGGGAGCGAGCTGCGGGACCGGCTCCGGCGCGTGCTTGATCGTCGGCTCGGGACAGGTTGCGGGCGAGCAGAAAACATACTGACCTGCACCCGGCGCGCCGATTTCGGTCACGGCATAATCCGGCAGCCGCGGGGCAGCGAAGCAGGGGTACGAAAGCGCGAACGCGACAGCGCAAAGGAGGGCGGGGAGCTTCATTTCGCTCTCCCGCTTGCCGACATCGCGGCAGCAGACTGCGCCCGGTAGCCGGCGTACGCACGTTGTACAAGCCGCACGTACTTGGCCTGGGCAGTGGTATTCGAGGATGCGGGGCCAGCGTTGTAGCAGCCAACCGCGGCCCAGGTGGCGCCCTTGCTGCGGATGCAGTTGGCCAGCACCCAGGCGCTCAGCTTCAGGTTGACGCAAGGATCAAGCAGATCTTCGCGGGTCACGCCGTAGGAGACGAGTTCGGGCAGATGGATGTCGTTGATCTGCGCCGCCCCCCAGGCACGGTGGCCACCGGCGAGCTTCGGGCCAACGGCGCTGGGAATGCCGCGAGACTCGACCCATGTGATTGCACGAAGCAAGTCTGGGTCGAGCTGATAAATCGCGGCCGCGGAGACGAACGGATCGCCGTGGCAAACCGACGCGGACGCCGTGCTGCTGAAATGCGCGGCGAGCGCGACGAAGCCGACGATGCCTCCCACCAGTCTATAGAGACGAGCGAAAACGGTACGGCGGGGCCAGGAGCGTACCCCATGGTCCGACCTCCGCGACGACTGCGAGGAATAAAACAGGTAGTGCGAGGACTGTGCGCTGCGCACTACCAAGCCGCCTGGTTCCGAGCATCGGGAGCTTGTGAGTTTCAGGCGGGACGCGAGAGAAAGGGGCTCGCGCCGAGAGACGTTGCCCACGACAACGAGGTCAGGGCATGCGACATGAGAAAAGACCACTCGGGGATGGCGCGCAGCGTGATCGCCATGTGATAAAGCGCCCGCTCGCCTGCATTGCGGTTCCTCGGTAGACGAGGCACCACCATGCGGTGCGCGGACGAATCTGAATTGTAGAAGTTCAGACTTGATCTGACAGTAAGGCCTTGCCAAGAGGCGGGGTTACCCGTTTTGATAGAGGTGCGAATCTTCATCAAAACAGCGCGCAAGCGCCAAGGAGTAACCCCGTGAGTAGTCTCAACCAAAATGTCATCCGCCACAAGATCGGTCTGCTGAATCTGGCCGCCGAGCTGGGCAACGTGTCGAAAGCCTGCAAGGTGATGGGGCTGTCGCGCGATACGTTCTACCGCTATCAGAACGCCGTGGCCGAGGGCGGCGTCGATGCCCTGTTCGACAGCAATCGGCGCAAGCCGAATCCCAAGAATCGAGTCGATGAAGCGACGGAAATCGCCGTGCTGGCCTATGCCATCGAGCAGCCCGCCCACGGGCAGGTTCGGGTCAGCAACGAATTACGCCGGCGCGGCATTTTCGTGTCTGCATCCGGCGTTCGTTCGATCTGGCTGCGTCACGCGTTGTCGTCCTTCAAGCTGAGGCTCGTGGCGCTGGAGAAGCAGGTCGCTGAAAAAGGCATCGTGCTGAGCGAGGACCAGGTGGCCGCGCTGGAAAGAAAGCAGGACGACGATGTGGCTCATGGCGAAATCGAAACCGCTCATCCCGGCTATCTGGGCTCGCAGGACACGTTCTACGTGGGCACGATCAAGGGCGTAGGCCGGATTTACCAGCAGACCTTCGTCGACACCTACAGCAAAGTGGCGATGGCCAAGCTGTACACGACCAAGACGCCGATCACGGCGGCCGATCTGCTCAATGACCGGGTGTTGCCGTTCTTCGAGGAGCACGGCATGGGTGTGATCCGCATGCTGACCGATCGAGGCACGGAGTATTGCGGCAAGCCGGAATCGCACGATTATCAGCTGTACCTGGCGCTGAACGACATCGAGCACACCAAAACCAAGGCGCGACATCCGCAGACCAATGGCATCTGCGAGCGGTTCCATAAAACCATCCTGCAGGAGTTTTATCAGGTCGCGTTCCGCCACAAGCTCTATCTGACGCTGGCGGAACTGCAGGTCGATCTCGATACTTGGCTGATGTACTACAACGGCGAGCGAACGCATCAAGGTAAGATGTGTTGTGGTCGCACGCCTTTGCAGACGCTCATCGCGGGCAAGGAGGTGTGGAAGGAGAAAGTGAGCCACCTGAATCTGATCTGACAGTCACGCACCGTCGGAACGGGTAACTGTCAGATCGGGTCGCGACTTCTACATCTGAATCCGTAATGGACGGACGTAGTTAATGCGTCAATCCCATACGATTGACGTAAAATACCCTCAGCCACGAGTGGTCTCTCTCAGCTTTAGCCAGCTATGTGCTTGTGGTTAGGTCGGCATTGATGTTGGTAGCATCGGTGCCGGCCGCCTTCTACTGCTCGTTTTCGCTTACCTTCTGCTGCCCTCCGTTGTTGGGAGAATTCGCAAATTTCACTTTGATCTCTGTGAGACCTGGACAGGTTTCCTTCAGCACCGACGCCACGCGATCAAAGTCTCTCCATGTTCGCTGCGCGCCTCTCTGCCCTTGCAATGAGAATGACTTCTTGTCGTCGAAGAGCACGACCTCAACCGTCCACACAGGACGGCTTTCGGTAGCGCATTCCACCGCCCAAATCTCGCAGCGCTCCCCAGCACGATAGGCAAACGCCAGTTCTTGGAGTGATATCCCCGGCATCCTTCCCTTTTCCTTCCGTTGGCGTAAAAGGGAAAGTATCGCCATGAGGGCACACCAATACGTGGTCATTCGTCAAACTATAAACTTTTCCCTAAAGTTTGCAACTTTTATCGTTCGTGCCCCGTGCCTGTTTGCAACAGGCAGCGCTTAGGCACCACATCATCTTCGTTCGTGGCGCCACCTGTCGGTAGACAGACGGCGCCTCACAGGTGAGCCTCAGGCTTTGTCTGACCGGCCTCGCGATCTGGTGAACTCAATCGCGTCGGACAGGCCGCCCATCCTTCGAGTCAGGCCGTATACGTCACCAAGAACCCAAAGGTCGCGGACGAGGTCCTCGTCGAACGTGAATATCGCCACGCCATCCCACCAAACCCGCTGGTTGCTTGGAGCGTGCCCAAAAAAGACCTTCCTGTGCTCTCCTTCAAACCTAAGCTTTGCGCAGACCTGCGCTCCTTCTTCGATGACCTCACGTATTTCTGTCGCATAGTCGCCAAGTGTCGAGGTGAGCCACTGAACATATCGCGAAAACTCTTCATAGCCCACTAGAGTGCAATTGAGCGAACTGCGAAACGTGAATTCGGAATGGAACATCGACGGCAGTAGTTGAACCACTTGCCTATCCCACACCTGCTCGTAAAATTCGCGCACGATGCGTTTGCGACGAGACTCCATTCTTTCCCCGTTGGTGCCGCTACATGCGGCTTACGTTTTTATTAAAACAACAAATTTATACTTCAAATCTCGCTACAAAAACTTCACGGACCCGATTCAGCGGTACACATTTATCGAATGCTCACCCCATTGCCGGCCTAACGGCATCGGGGAACTGTTCGTGTCATGTTCTGTGAGGTCAATACCTCGCGTCTCTGGAAGAAAGAAGAGCGCGAAAATTGCTATGCCATATGCGCAGACCGTATAAATGCCGATTGCGAAACCCAGCGGCAGGGTAGTCGAGAGAAGGCCGACGAGGGCCGGAAAGAAGGCGCCGACACCACGTCCCAGGTTGTAGGCGAAGCCTTGCCCTGTCCCCCGTAGATGCGTCGGGAAAAGCTCGGCGTAGAACGCTCCCGTGGGAGCAAACATCGCGTTCGCGAACAGCCCAAGGGGAAACCCAAGAATGAGGACCGCGTTATCCGAGATCGGAGCAAACATGTAGATACACACCATCGCCGTCGAAAGGACACCGAACGTCATAAGCGTTCGCTTTCGGCCTAGACGATCAGCGCAATGCGCGCCTAGCAAGAAGCCTAGGAAAGCTCCCAGAATCACGACTGCTAGGTAGGAGCCAGTTCCCAACACTGACAGGTGGCGCTCGGACTTGAGGTAGGTCGGCAACCACGTAACCACTGCATAGTAGCCACCCTGCATCCCGATGGCGAATAGCGACGACGCCAGAGTACGGCTGAGAAGCGGGCGCTGGAAAAGTCCAACGGGAGCCATGAACCGCCTTTGTTTTGCGTGCCGGGAGTCCGCAAAGGTGGTCGATTCGTCGACAAAGATCCGGATGAAGAGCGCGAGCAGCGCAGGAAGCAGGCCGAGCCAAAAGAGGCAGCGCCAAGCCAGATGTTGCGGCACGATCGAAAATACAACGGCAAATGCAAGCGCTGCAAGACCCCAACCGACCGCAAACCCGCTGTGAACTGTTCCTGCCGCCCGTCCACGGAAGGCGGGCCGAATGACTTCGGACATAAGCACGGCGCCGGCTGCCCACTCTCCGCCGAACCCGAGTCCCTGCAGCGCGCGGAACGTGAGCATCTCATAGAAGTTTTGAGCGAAACCGCTTGCAAATGTGAAAACCGCGAACCACACGACGGTCAATTGGAGCACGCGCACCCGACCAATCCGGTCGCTAAGGTATCCCGCCAATGCGCCGCCGATCGCAGAGAAGACAAGCGCAGCGGTTCCAAGATACCCGGCCTGGGCTTTGGTGATCCCCCACGTTGCAATCAATGCCGGTAAAACGAAACTATAGATCTGCACGTCGAAGGCATCGAGTGCCCATCCGCTGAAACATGCAGCCATGGTTCGACGTTCGTTCGATGACAACTGGAACATCCAGAAACTCATGTGGCCCTCACTATGCTCTCATTAAGTTATGGCTGAATGACGCTACAGGCGTTTCGAAGTCAGCTCGATGTGTGAGGAAGTATACAAGGTGGTCTACCGCAATAAAATATGCAAAAATGCCTGCCAACACTGTGCAATTTTGCCTAGTTTAGAGTAGGAGGTCTTGTGCGCACGACGGAGTGGACCGATTTGATGGTGTTCGTCGAGGTAGCGCGAGGACCGTCCCTTACCGCCGCCGGTCAGCGCCTTGGGATCGATTTGTCAACCGTACGCAGAAGACTTGCGACTCTACAAGACACTCTGGGCAGAGAACTCTTCCAAAAGCAAGGCCGCTCGCTCAGCCTTAGCGTCGAGGGAGAACGTATTTTCCATATCGCGCAGCGCATGGAAATGCTCGCGTCCGAGATTTCGAATGATTTTTCTGACGCAGAACGCGACCTAAACGGCGTGGTAAAGGTCTCGACCATGGAGGGGTTCGGTAGCTTCTATCTCGCGCCACGGCTTACAGGGTTGGTGAAGGCTCATCCGGGACTAAGTATTCAACTTATTAATTCGCCTCATATTCTTAACCTCGCGGAGCGCGAGGCAGACATATCGCTCAACATGATGAAGCCGCATCGCGGACGATTTTTGGTTGAGAAGCTCGCCGAATTTTCGGTGGGGCTTTTTGCGATGCCCTCGTATATCGAGGCTAACGGAATGCCTGAGACAATGGCCGACTTAAAAGAACATACCTTCGTGACCTATGTCGAGGACCTGATTTCCGTACCGTACGTACTTTGGTTACCGGAGATCCTGCCGGAGCCCCGAGTTCAACTTAGTTGCAGCAGCCTCGTTGCGCAATACCATGCCACGTGTGCTGGCGCTGGGCTTGCGATGCTTCCGCTGTTCATGGCAATTAAGGAGCCGCGCCTGGTTAGGCTTTTTCCGGAGAAGATCAACCTGATGCGAGATTGGTGGATGGTCGTGCATCGGGATCTGGAGGCGGTACCCCGTATTCGAGCGGTTATGGAATTTTTTCGGAAAGTTACCGCTGAGGACATAGAAACGCTTGTCGCGCCGATCGACAAAGAGCTGTGATTGGTGCACGCAAGAGGTTCCTCGGTCGGTTCGGTTTGAATCGTCGTTCGAGCATGCGCGGTGGAACCTGATTGTCATCTCGATCGCCTACTTTACTAGCGTAGAAGTGCTCTCACCATGACCGCATCGACTCAGATTCAACCGAAGCCCACCGACGTCTTCGTCTCGCCCCTCGACGATCTTCATCCCGCTGACATCGATGCCAATCTCAAGGCGCTCGATCGCTGGCTCGTGGATGTCAGCGGGGGCGTGCTGACGTTGGATCGTGTCGAAACCATCGCGCGCAATGCGCCCGTGCTTGCGAACATCTTCGCGGCCGTCGACCTGATCGCAGACATCCGCGCGATGATCGACCACGGCGACCGGCCGATCGACCTGTTCGATTGGGTGAATCTCGGCCTGGACCTGATCGGCGTGATCCCCATTCCGATGGGAACCGCCCAGATTCGCATGGGGGCGCGGCCCATGCTCAAGCTGCTTCGCGAGGAAATCGCGAAGAACGGCAAGGCGATGGGCGAGGCCGCGATGCAGATGGTGCGTGACGGCATCATCACCGCGATCGTCGCCAGCCTGCAGGCGCGCTACGCCGGCGAAATCGAGACCTTCCTCACCGCGCTGCGTGCCGAGTTGGCTGCCGTGCTGAGTGCCGCCGCCGACTATGTCGGCAAGGTGATGAACGGCTTGGCCGACCTGTTCGCACACGCGGCGGGCGAACCTCTGGACTACGGCAAGGATCTCGACCAGGCCGGCCAGCACCTGAGCGCGGCCACGCGCAACATCCTCTACGAGCCGGGCGAAGCGTTCGGCAACATCGGCGCGCTGTTTTACGACGCGGTCAGGGTGGTCGGGAAGGAAACGATCAACACCGCGACGTCCGTGGCGAAGTACATCGACTCGGATGCCAGCGCGAAGCTCATGAGCGTGGCCAATTCGCTACGGCGGAAGGTGCCGGCCGTGCAACAGGCGGTGCGGGGGCTCGATGGCAACGAGGTGGGCAAGATCGGCTGGCTGATCCTCGTGTGCGAGGAAGGCGTGATGCGCTGGCGCAAGACGCATCCCAAGCCGCAGGCGGTGGGCATCCCGTCGAAGGGCGCCTCGAAGGCCGAGGAGCGGCGCGGGCAGGGGCCGACCGAGACGCTCGGCGCCACGGCGCCGGCGAAGCACCCCGGGCCGAATTGCTGCAACTCGACCGGGCCGGTGCCCACGCCGGCCACCAGTTCGCCCGGCTCGATCGGCTATGCCCTGGGCGACGAGCGGATCGACCATGACGATTTCGTGATCGACGGCCCGCTGCCGATTGTCTGGACGCGAACCTATCGCTCGTTTTTTGACGGCAACGACGAGCAGGGCGAGCTCGGGCCGCGGTGGATCACGCCGTACACCGTGCGCTTCGACGTGCAGGCGACGAAACTCGTCTATCACGACGCGGAAGGCCGCAGTCTCGATTACCCCCTGCTGGAAGTGGGCGGCGCCCACGACGACCGCGCCGAAAACCTGACACTGCTGCGGGTCGACGAGCGGTGGATCGCACTGACGCGTGGCCACAACGTGCTCGAGGCATACGAACGCCACGGCGATCGGTATCGCCTGGCGTTCATCAAGGACCGCGCCGGCAATCAGCTGACGGCCGACTATGACGAGGCGGGGCGCCTCTATCGCCTGCTCGTGCCGCATCGGCAAGTCGCGTTCAAGCACGACGCGCGCGGGCGAATCGTCGAAGTCTTCGAGCACGACGCGGACGGCGAGCGCGTGGGGCGCCTCGCTGCCTACGAGTATGACGCGCAAGGCGATCTGGTTGCGGCCAGCGACCGATACGGCAACCGACGTGAGTATCGATATCGTCACCACCTGCTGACGCGCTACACCGACCGCACCGGGCGCGGCATGAACCTGGAGTGGGACGGGACAGATCCGAAAGCGCGCTGCGTGCGCGAGTACCGGGACGACGGCAGCGACGAGGTTCGGCTCGCGTGGCATCCGAGTTTCCGGATGGTCATGATCACCGACGCACTCGGGCAGGTCACCCGCCACTACTACACCATCAAGGGCTATTCGTTCCGGGTCATTCACCCGGACGGCAGTGAGGAATGGCTCTACCGCGACCGCAACGACAAGCTGGTGCAGTACATCCACCGCGACGGCGGCACCGAGTTCTTCGACTACGACGCTCGCGGCAACCTGACCCGTCATCAGCGCGTGGACGGCTCGGTGATCGAGATGGTCTACGATCAACAGGACCAGCTGGTCAAGACGATCGATCCGCACGGCCACGCCTGGATTCAGGAGTACGACGCCGCCGGCAACGTCGTCCTGGCGAGAGACCCGCTTGGGCACGAGACGAAGTACCAGTACAACGCCCAGGGGCTGCCGACGGCGGTGGTCGACGCGAAGGGCGGGAAGAAGTCGCTCGAGTACGACGAGAGCGGCCGCCTCCTGTCGTTCAGGGACTGCTCGGGGAAGACGACGCACTGGACGTACGATGCGGCCGGCCGGCTCGTGGAGATGCGAGACCCGGCCGGCACCCCGACGAGCTACCGGTACGGTGCGAACGGGCAGTTGGAGGAGATCGTGTCGCCGGCCGGCACCGAGCACGTCCAGCACGACGCGGAGGGCCGGCTTCTCACCGCGACCGATCCCTTGCAGCGCACGACCCGCTACACCTACGACGCGGGCGGGCGTGTCATCACGCGCATCGATGCGCTCGGCCAGCGCCTCGCCTACGGCTACGACCGCCTGGGCCGGCTGGTGCGGCTGACCGATGCGAACGATGCCGCCTACACGTTCCGGTACGATCCGGCCGGCCAGCTGGCCGAGGAGACGGAATTCGACGGGAGGACCCGGCGATACCGGTACGACGAGGCGAGCGGCCGCCTGGCGTCGATCGAGGAAGCGGGACGGACCACGGAACTCGGTCAGGACCGCGCCGGGCGGATCTCGCGACGCAGCTGCGGCGAAGAAGCCGAACAGTACGGCTACGACGCGAGCGGCCGCTTGGTCGAGGCCAGCAACCGGTACAGCCGAATCCAGCGCTTCTTCGACCCGATCGGCAACCTCGTTCGCGAGCATCACGCCTACGACGTGTTCGGCGTCAAGCGCAGCTTCGTGTGGCACCACGGCTACGACGAGCTGGGCAACCGGATCAGAACGGTTCGGCCCGATGGCCACGTGGTGGACTGGCTCCGCTACGGTTCCGGCCACGTCCACGGGCTGCTCGTCGACGGCGAGGAACAACTGCAGCTCGAGCGCGATGAGTTGCACCGGGAGGTGAAGCGCACGCTGTCGAGCCGAATCCAGCAGCTCACGGCCTACGATCCGGCCGGCCGCTTGGCGCGTCAGACGGTTCAGCGTCACCAAGCGCCCGGGGCGCTGAGCGCGCGCCGGTACCATTACGACGCTGCAGGCCAGCTCACGCAGATCGAGGACAATCGGCGGGGCGCGTTGGACTACCGCTACGACCCGGTGGGGCGGCTGATCGAGGCGATTGGCCCCGGCCGGCGGGAGCGCTTCGCGTTCGACCCGGCGAGCAACATCGTCGATCCCGGCCGGCCCGAGACTGCGCGCACGCCGGGCGGCAGCGCCGGCCGCCGCGAGACCACGCTGCCGGATTCGGTGCCCCGGGTGCTGGGCAACCTGCTGCGGGAGTATGCCGGGACGCATTTCGAGTACGACGTGCAGGGCAACCTGATCGAGAAGCGCTCGCCGGCGGGCGTGCAGCGGTTCGAATGGGACGGGTTCGACCGGATGCGAGCCGCCCACGCGGCTGAACAGTCGCGGCAGGCGGCGGCGACGTATTTCTATGACGCCTTCGGCCGACGCATCGCGAAGGAAGTGAACGGCGCGCGAACCGTCTACGGATGGGATGGGGATACGCTGGCCTACGAGTCGGCCGACGAGCGCAGCACGCATTACCTGTACGAGCCCGAGACGTTTGTGCCGATGGCGCAGTACGCTGGCGCGCCGGTGAACGGCATCGAGACGCCGACCGCCTCGAGCGCTGACCGCTACACGCCGGAGGACGATCCGCTGCAGCGGGTGCCGGCGGCGGCTGCGGCGGCGCATCTGGTGTTCTATCACTGCGATCAGATCGGCACGCCGCTGATGATGACGGATGAGGCGGGCGAACTGGTGTGGGAGGCGAGCTACCGTGCGTGGGGCGAGGCGCAGGAGGTGATCGAGCGGGCGTCGGCCGCGGCCGGCATCGACGTCGTGCGGAATCCGCTGCGGTTTCAGGGGCAGCAGTTCGATGACGAGACGGGGCTGCACTACAATCGGTATCGGTATTACGATCCGCTGGTGGGTCGGTTTGTCGGAAAAGACCCGATTGGGCTCACCGGCGGCATCAACCTCTTCCTGTACGCTCCCAACCCGGTTGTCTGGGTCGATCCGCTCGGACTTGCACGAGACCTGACGGGGTGTGATGGGTCCGGACGTCCTCTCAAGAGCAAGCAATATTCGGTTCTATATGAGGCGAAGTTGCCGGACGAGATGGTGGTCGGCACCGACCCAACGCACTTCAGAGAAGCAAACCGACAATTAAACGCAACGATTACTGAGGACGCTCCCTTCAAAGCCATGATGGCACAACACTATGGCGGTGTCGTAGACCACGTGGCGGAAGGGCCGAGAGGTGGGTACAGTTCCAGCGCACCAAAAGGATTTAGCTGGCATCATCACCCCTGTCGGAAGGGCGTGCTCCAGTTGGTACCTATGGCACAACATCAGGCACCTGGTCCTGTCCAGTCGGTCTTACATCCGGGTGGCCAGGGCGGAAAGCAGGTTTGGGGAGGAGGAAGAACCCGATGAAAAATTCACTCACTGTTCTGGGTGATGTTCTCACGAACGTCAGCGAATTCGCTTGGGACCACGCGCTCTTTATGCCCCACGGCGTGGACTGGGTTCCGTCCACGACTTGCGCCATTCTCGACCCAGACGATTTCGAGAACGAAGCTAATCCGGAACGCCCGCAGTTTGCCGTCGAGCACTCGTTACATTACGCCCTTGGTGTTCAAGTCGTTCAAGGCATCGTCGAGAACGCGAGACTGCAAAGGCCGGACGCTACGGTTTCGGACCTCGTGGACGCATTCATTTTTTACTACGATAACGATGCCTACGTGGACTGGTCGTAGGCGACCTGCGGCTTGTATCTGCAAACAATTTTTCGACCTCGTTACTAAAAATGGGGATGTGGATGCCCAACACCTCTTGTCGAAACTTCTCTTGGACCGACGTGCAGACGGTGACGTTCACGTTGCCTGTCTCATCCTCGATGGTGAGAAATATCACGCCTTTTGCAGTGCCCGGCCGCTGACGCACGGTGATGCGGCGGACGCCACCGAAAAGAAGCAGGTTGGCTGTCACGTCCATCGCGATGGTTTCCTCATCGCAGACCGCGACTTGCGGCGAGAAGCGCAGCATGCCGAACGCGACCTCTCGCTGCATGTCACGCTCTGGCTCGACGCTCCGGTCGTACAACAGCGCGTCGGGAGACCGCGAGATGACGCCGCCTCGTTTCATGCCCGGCAGCACACCAGCTTCGCGCGCCTTCGAATCCGCCACCAATACCTTGTCGCCCTCCAGCACGACGCAACCATGCTCAGTGCGAGGTGACCACCTCGGGCGGAACACATCCAGCGAAAGCCCGGGCAGAAAAATGGCGACGAACACGGCCATATGGGCTGAGGAGAATCGGTGACAGTTCCAACGTGATGGAGAGCGTTTCTGTTCGTGTCGGGCCTCGTCGCTTCACGACATCGACGACGAGGCCACCGTCAGCCGGTTTCACGGGCAACCGCAGCGTGGCGGGAGATGAGTCCTGAGCGCAGGCCAGCGGCCTGATGAGCACCAGCAACGTCTCAGATGCTTGGGCCGCTAGATAAAAGCGCCTGAGCGCTTCGGTTCGGATGTGCTGCTGCCACACGATGAGTGCGCCGCAGCTCTTCGCCTGCAACACGCGCTCCGCACACCAGTGTCAGCGTCGGATAGATACTCCCCACTTTCGTCGAAGTAATTTTCCCCAGTTTTTTTATCTGACGGCGCCGCGGTAGCGGCGCCGTCCTGTCGATCGCTGACCATATTGCCCTGGAGATCCGTCGTGGGGGTGTCGGTGGTCGAGCTGGAGGAAGTGATGACGATTCTGGAATTGCATCGGCAAGGGCTGAGTATTTCGGCCATCGCCGCTCGACTGGGTATGGACCGCAAGACCGTTCGCAAATACATCAGGAATGGCGTTCAGGCGCCGCGTTACGGTCCACGTACGCCGCGACCGTGCGTGGTCGATCCGTTCGTCCAGTACATCACCGAACGCGTACGCGAGTTTCCCGAATTGAGCGTCGAGCGTCTGCTGCGTGAGGTCCGGGCGATGGGTTACGCGGGCGGTCGCACGGCGCTGGGCGACCTGGTTCGGGAGGTCCGGCCGCCCCGCCAGCGCGGCTTCGAGGTACGCTTTGAGACGCCCGCCGGCCATCAGGCTCAAGTGGACTTCGCGCACTTCAGTGTCGAGTTCGACGACGCGCCCGGCCAGCGGCGTTCGATCTGGCTGTTCTCGATTGTACTCGGGCACAGCCGCTATCTCTGGGGACGCTTCGTCGAGCATCAGGACCTGCAGACCGTCTTGCGCTGCCACATGGAAGCGTTCGAGCACCTCGGCGGCGCTCCGCGTGAGATTCTGTACGACCGAATGAAGGCTGCCGTGCTCAGCGAAGTCGAGAGGCACATCGTCTACAACGCGAAGCTGGTCGCGTTTGCGCAGCACTACGGCTTCGCGCCGCGGGCCTGCAAGGCGTATCGCGCCAAGACCAAGGGCAAGATCGAGCGCCCGTATCGATACATCCGGCAGGACTTCTTCCTGGCGCGCCGTTTCCAGAACCTCGCCGACCTGAACCGCCAACTGCGCGAGTGGCTCGACACGGTCGCCAATGTCCGCGTGCACGGCACGACGCACCGCGTCGTCGCTCAGCACTTCAATGAGGAGCGTCCTACGCTGCAGGCGTTGCCGCCCGGCACCTTCAACGGCGTGATCCGGCTTGAACGGCGCGTGAGCCATGAAGGTCTCGTCTCGGTCGGTGGCAATTACTACAGCGTGCCCGATCGTACGCGCAAGCGCGTGCTCGACGTTCACAGTCTGGCGCACGAGATCCGCATCTACGAGGACGGTGAACTGCTGGCGGTTCATCCCGTGCTAGAAGGCCGACGACGAACCTCGCTGCTGCCCGGTCATCGGCGTGCAAACCAGCGTAAGCAGCAGGCACGGCACCCCGTGCCATCGGTGACGGCGAGCGTGGCTCGCCGGCCCCTGTCGTTCTATGACCAGGTCGCAAGACGTCTCGCAGAAGCCGGGAGGACCGCATGAACAGCATGCCTGCCTCGACACTGGAGCGCATCCGACGCTATCTCGTCGGCCTGCGCATGCCGCGCGCGCTCGAAACGCTGGATGCCACCCTGAACCGCTTCGAGCAAGGCGACAGTTCGATGCTCGAAGTGCTGGAAACGTTGCTGGGCGAGGAGT
Source organism: Burkholderia glumae LMG 2196 = ATCC 33617 (assembly GCF_000960995.1). Lineage (NCBI taxonomy): Bacteria > Pseudomonadati > Pseudomonadota > Betaproteobacteria > Burkholderiales > Burkholderiaceae > Burkholderia > Burkholderia glumae. The sequence continues at coordinate 128,049 of NZ_CP009433.1, forward strand.
TCACGACACGCGAAACACGCCGCATCCGGATGGCGCTGCAGACCGCGCGGCTCGGCACGATCAAGACGCTGGCCGGCTACGACTTCAGCTTCCAGCCGAGCCTGGATCGCGATCGCATCATGACGCTTGCGCAACTCGAGTTCATCGAACGACGGCAGACCGTTCACTTCCTGGGGCCGCCCGGCACGGGCAAATCGCACCTGTCCATTGCGCTGGGCGTGGAAGCCGTACGCGCGGGCAAGAGCGTCTACTTCGGCTCTCTGGCCGAGATCGTGAACTCGATGGCCAAGGCCGAACGGGAAGGCAACCTGGCGCAGCGCGTGCGCTTCCTTGCCCGTAACAGCCTGCTCATCGTCGACGAGATCGGCTACCTGCCCATCGGCTCCAACGGCGGCAATCTGTTCTTCCAGCTCGTCAACGCCTGCTACGAGCGCTGCGCGATCATCCTGACGTCCAACCGCAGCTTCGGTGAATGGGGTGACGTGTTCGGCGACAGCGTGGTGGCCGCGGCGTTGCTCGACCGGCTGCTGCACCACGCGATCGTCGTGCAGATCGAAGGCACATCGTACCGCCTGCGAGAACACGCCGATCTGCTGCCGGACCATCTGCGCAACCGTCCGTCTTCCCTGAACCCCGTGCCCGCTGAACCGGCTCGCCGGCGCCCGGGCCGCCCCCGAAGGAACCCATTCGATCACGTCGCCGGCTGATCACCGTCCGAACAGGGTGGGGAATTTTACTTCGACACTTCTGGGGAAATTACGTCCGACGTTGACACACCAGAGCGCGTCCGCGGTCTTCGGGGCGCTAAGCCTCATCAGCCATTCCACCGGCACGCCCAGATACGCGAATGCCAGCGAATTGGGGACATGTGGAGGCTGAAGCAGCGCAATCGGCCGTGAGCTCAGTTCCGCGAACGCCGGCTTCAGGAGCCGCATGTCGCCGATCCCTGGTTGCTGGACCAGCAGTTCAACCAAGGCGCCCAGTGGCCAGCCGCCGCCGGGCAGCTCGGCCGACAGGGCCGTTCTGCCATGGACGCGCGCGACCTGCGCCAGAGCGCAGGGTGTATCGACTCGATGTTTTGGGGCAAGGCGGCCATAGCGTCAGATGCAAAATACTGTATTAATATACAGTAGGTGCAAGTTACCACAGACTATTCTGAGCGCCTAGCTTCGTGAGATTCCGCCTAAATAGGGCACTAACCACGCCGGGTAGCGCAAGCCGTCGGGGCTCCTTTTCCCGGCGCGGGCGGTATGCAGAAAGAGGCCCGACGGAGGTTTTGGCAGGGCCGTTACCGTCGCAATAGGCAGGCACCACCAGTCGCTATCGAAGGCAAACTCCATATTTTAACCGTTAAAGCCTAAATGCCTAAACGATCGTTTTGAGACATATTTTGGCCGATTTTCTAACTTGGTTAGAAAGTGTATCTGCGCGCCGCCTCGTTTAAACGCTCAGCAAACGTTTGGTTTTATGAAATTTGCCAGACATTTGGAAAATATGACCACCTTTGATGGCTTCCGCACAGACAATTGCTTACAATTTTCACCGGGCACTCGCGCTGACCACCAGATGTTGTGCTAAATTTCACTTCGTAACTACATCTTGATTGGCGCGCCGTGTTCGTGTGAGCGTACCATTCGGTAAGTGTTGCCGCTTTCTTGGTGGCAACGAAAATCCACTTGCGCTCTACAGGACGGTCCCATATGGCGACACCGAAAATTACCTTTTTCCCGGTTGGAAATGGGGACATGACTCTTATCGAATTGTCCAACGGACAAACGATTCTTATCGATATTAATATCCGTGAGCCGGGCGATGATGTCCGGGATGTGTTGAAGGACTTGCGCGAAAGGCTTTCGGAGGACGAAGAAGGACGTCCGTATGTCGATGTCATGGTCCTGAGCCACCCGGACCAAGACCACTGCCGTGGGTTGGTTGCGCATTTCCATCTCGGCTCGCTGATGGACTACCCGGTGAAGGGGGAGGCATCCAAAATCGTGATTCGCGAGATGTGGTCGTCGCCGCTCGTCTACCGGCGCGCGTCGAAGACCCATACGCTGAGCGAAGATGCCAAAGCGTGGAATAAGGAAGCGAAGCGTCGAGTACAACTGTTCAAGGACGAAGGCGCTCTTGACGACGGTGACCGCATCCAAATCATGGGTGAGGATGCCGACGGCAAGACCGACGACATCATGCAAATCGTCGTCAAGGCGGGAGAGCAAATCACCAAAGTGGCTGGGAAGTCGTACGAGAATTTCAGCGCCTTGCTGCTCGCTCCGCGAAACGCTGATAACTCGGATGATGCCGAGCAACTGACGAAGAACGAATCGAGCGTCATCATCAATTATTCCATCGGCACCGGCGCCGACCCGGAGGCAGTGAAATTCCTCTCCGCTGGCGACGCCGAGGTGTACATCTGGGATAAAAAGCTTTGGCCGCGTTACAAGAACAACACGGCGGCACTCGAGTATGACCTGCTGGCCACGCCCCATCATTGCTCCTGGCACACGCTGTCATACGACAGCTGGAGCGACTATGGCGAGGACGCAAAAGTGTGCGGGGACGCGCGCAACGCTTTGTCGCAAGCTCGCGCAGGCGCCGTGATTGTGGCTAGCAGCAAGAAAATCGTTGACGACAAGAACGACCCGCCGTGCATTCGCGCCGAGCGCGAGTACAAGAAAATCGCGAGCAATGCGAAGGGCGAATTCCTCAACACCTCTGTGCATCCGAGCGAGGCAAATCCGGAGCCCATGACGTTCGAAGTTTATGGCGATGGCTTGAAGCCCGCGTGGAGAAAACACTCGGGCGGCACGGGAGCTGGTGCAGGTGCTGGTGCCGCTGCCGCTATCGGCTCGCAACCGCTGTCGCACGGTAGTGACTGAGAAGGGGCGGGCCAACGATGAGTCCACTTATTCAAGGCGCGATTGACCTCATCGCGGTCCATTATGCGGTTGAGGCGTTCACCGTCACCGAGGTGGCCGACGGTGTTGTAGAGGTCCACGCGCAGTTCCAAGTAGAACTCCCGTCCCGCTCGAAAGCCGAGGGGAAAAGTCGAAACGGCGTGCGAGCGGTCGAGGAAGTTCTCTTCTGTTTCGCGCCGGACTTCCCGACCAGCGCGCCGAGGATTACTTTGCGCGAGGACTTCCCCAGCACGCTTCCGCACATCTATCGGCACAAGAAAGGCGAGCGGGTTCCTCCGTGCATCACTGTTGGCGACAAGCGTGACGTGATGCATTCGGATGGCGTCTATCGTCTGGCGGACCAGGTGTCGGATTGGCTCGACAAAGCAGCCACCGGTGAGCTCGCGCAGAACGACCTCGGGTGGGAGCCGAGTCGACGTGAAATTGGTCGCGACTTTCTTGACTTGGCCTCCGACGAGGTTACGAAGAAGCCGGCGTTCGGTGGCTGGCGACTGTACCAATGCCGCTCCATGTGGACCAAGGATGGCGGCTCGTCGATTGCGAAACACGCCCAGCCTGTAACGGCGATTCGCGTCCCGTCGTTCATCCGAACAATCCCAAACCATCTGCAGTTCAACCGCCGCGTGTGGGTTGGCGACGTCCCATTGTTCGTCTTCTGGCCGCAAGCCGGCAACGATGGGCTACCTACGGTGAACTCGCAATACAAGGTCGACACCATAACGACCTTCGCCGAGCTGGCCGCCCAGGCTGAGGAGTGGAAGTGCAGGGTCGCGCTCGATGACTTCATAAGCAATTTCAACAGGGCTTGGGTCCAACCGAAATCGACCTGTGAAGTCATCGCGTATATGGCGTTTCCTGTTCGTCGCCCAAAGAACATCATCGGGCTAGAGACGGAATTCGAATTGATGGTTTATCGCATGCCGTTCGCTCTTGGTGCCAAGCTCTCGACGACGGCGACTACTGCAGTGAAGCCGGTCGCGATTATCGAGCCCATTTCGCCCAAGCTGTTGCGCCGCACATCAAGCCTCCGCGAAGAAGCGGCCGAGTTGACACTGAGCTTCTTGGGTTGCGGAAGCCTCGGGTCGAAGGCGCTGATGCACGTTGCTCGCGCTGGGATAAGCATCGGGCTCTTGGTCGACGGAAAGGATGTCGCATCTCACAATGTCGCGCGTCATGCCTTGTTTCCGGAGGACACTGGAAATCTCATTGCCAAGGCTGAAAGGCTTGCAAACATCGTCGAGGACTTTGGCGAAAATCGACCAAAAATACACGTTGGCGACATTCGCGACCTCGATTTTGCGGCCCCCAAGTGCCAGAAATTCTTCAACGCTGACGACACACTCGTCGTGAATACAACTGGTTCGTCTGCCGTGCGGACCTACCTTTCCGCCGCGCCAATTCAGGCTCGCGTCATGGAAAGCGCACTGCTGAATCACGGGGACGCGGCGTTCATGACCCTGGAGGGGCCGGGCCGATGTCCTTCGACGCTCGACCTTGTTCATCACGCGTATGAGCAACTTCGTCCGCTGGGCGTCCTCTCCGCTCAGGACGACGAGAAGTCCAATGTGCTTGAGATTGGCGTCGGCTGCCAGTCGGTGACCATCCCGATGCCGGACGCAAGGGTCTCGCTCATAGCTGCAGGTGTCGGACAGAAGCTCCTCCAACTCCACCAAGATGGCTTGCCAGAGAGTGGCGTGGCGGCCGTGGCGACTGTAGGTGTCGACGGCATGTCGATAAATTGGAAAGTCGAGAACGTCGGTCCAACCCAAATTGCACGTATGTACGACGGCGAAAACTGGTCGGTACGCATTCTCGATGCTGCTCACCAGAAGATTGTCGCCGACGTACGAGGGTACCCCGGCGTGGAGACAGGAGGCCTCATCGTTGGACGTGTCTCAACGTTGACGCGCGAAGTTTTCATCACAGACGTTCTGCCCGCAGCACCTGACAGCACCCGCTCGGCGACGCGGTTCGTCCATGGCACGGACGGTACAGAGGCCTCCATCCGCGCGTATGAGGCGCTCGGCGGGAAGACGCTGTCATGCATTGGAACTTGGCATAGCCATCTCGCGGTGAGCGGGCCGTCTCAGATGGACAAAGACACGGCGACGAAGCTCGAGGGAAAGCTTCGGGGAGCAGCGGTTCTTCTCATTCGTCATCCGGAAGGGTACGCCGCAGTTGTGCGTGACGGCGCACCAAACTAACTGAAGAATCGGGGAGAAAGAATGGATGCACTTAAATCCGTCGCGGAAGCAGCGACATCAGGGAAATCGTTGAAGCGCCGCAACATGCTGTGGCTCATAGCGGTCGGGATTGTGGACGTTGTCGCTTTGTCACTGGTGGTGTTTCATCAGCCGTTGAGCGATTTCACTGTCGACAAGATGGCTGCGATGAGAGTGCCCCTGAGCGTGCTGCTGCCCGCACCCATTCTTGCGCTCTCGTATCTGCTGTCTCAATCGCAGAAGGCAACGATTGTGTTCTGGCGACTGAAGCACCCGATGCCAGGCTCGCGCGCGTTCTCAGTGCATGCTCCAGCAGACGTCCGCATTGACCTGGATGCACTGAGGAAAAACGTTGGAGAGTTTCCCGTCGACGAGCGTGCCCAGAATGCCATGTGGTATCGGCTCTATAAGCTGGTCCAGGACGACACGACTGTGCTCGAGAGTCACCAGAACTTCCTCATGCTCCGTGACGTTGCGTCAATGTCGCTTCTGCTGGTCGTCCTGGCACCCATCGCTCTCGCGCTGGCTGGCGTCGGTGGTCGCACCGTCGCGTGGTGCAGCCTCTTCTTTCTCGCGCAGTACATCCTCACCGCAATAGCGTCGAGAAACAACGGGGTCCGCTTCGTGCAAAACGTCTTGGCAATTCACGCGACGAAGAAGGTCGCAACGGCGAAGCCTGCAACACCTCGAAAGACGAAGGCATCCGAAGCCGTAGATAAGTGATGCCTGCACTGGCCCCAAGCCATCACACAACGATGACGAGACGACAATGATTACTGGTATCGAAATTGATTTTCTGCCGGTGGGAAGCGGCGAGCACAGCGGTGACGCTATCGCCATTCGTTGGATGGAAGACGGCACTTCCAAGGTCATGCTATACGACGGCGGAACTAGAGAGTACGGTCGGGCGCTCGTCGAGCATGTTATGACGCATTTCCAAACCGACTATGTCGATTACGTCGTCAACTCGCATCCAGACAATGACCACGCTGGTGGGCTTCTGTATGTTCTCGAGAACGTGACCGTCGGCGAACTCTGGATGCATCAGCCGTGGAAGTACGGCAGCCAAATTCGCCATTACTTTCACGATGGTCGCATTACCGACGAGAGCCTGGCTGACCGCTTGCGCAAGAAAATGGCCGCAGCGTTCGCGCTCGAACAAATGGCCGAGAGAAAAGGAGTGCCGGTGAAAGAGCCGTTTGCAGGCTCCCGGATTGGCATCTTTACGGTTCTGTCGCCCGACCGCCATCGTTACATCAATCAGCTCATACCGGCGTTCGAAAAGTCCCCCGAACTCGCGAAAACTGCATCAATCTTCGACTCCATCGGCGACGCCGTGACGGGGGCGCTATCCTCGTTCGCCGATGTGTGGAACAGAGAATATCTCCCCGAGACAGTTACGACCTCCGCGGAAAACGAGAGCAGCGCAGTCCTGTTCGCTTCATTCAACCAGAAAGGCTTCCTGCTGACCGGCGACGCGGGCATCGAGACGCTTCGCGCATCAGCAGCATATGCGAGCTCTCTGGGTATCAACCTACCGCTTCAGGTTACGTTTGCGCAGATTCCGCACCACGGCGGTAGGCACAACGTGTCGACCGAGACATTGAACCTGGTCTTCGGCGAGCCCCACCCCGAGCGCCCTGAGAATCCAAAACGGAGCGCCTTCGTCTCCGCCGCCGCAAAGGCCCCCCGGCATCCTAAGAAGGTCGTCACAAATGCCTTCCATCGTCGAGGATTCAAAGTCGCGCAGACCAAGGGCCGAAATATCTGCCACTACCACGGCATGCCAGTTCGCGCGGGGTATGGTCCGCTTGACTATGTCCCGTTCTACGACAATGAGGATGAGTAAACAGCAGTGACGCGCTAGGCCTAGCAACCGCCCATTGCCGGGCTCGCCGAGCCAACCCCATGATGTCGTCGACCCGCGGGCACCACGGCAACCCAACCGCCCAAAAAAAATGCAAGCTGTGCGCTGGCATTTTCTATCCACTCAAGGGTGCTCAGCTTACAGAGCCGGCCCAAGGTCGTTCATTTCTTCGATTCGCAGCATGCGAATATCCCGAACCGCCGCCTTGAACCAAGGCAACGCACGGCTCATCGCTTGGGCCGCCAAGACGCACTTCACCGCCGTCATTTCCTTGTCGCCAAAGTAGACGCTACCTTGCTGCCACTGGAAACCATTGGCTGTCAAAAATGCCTTGATTTCACCATAAGCGTTGGTGTACGAGGGCTTGCCGTAGGCTTTCTTCAGCTCCTCGGTCTCCAAATCGAACGAAATTGCGTACATACGACCTGATTCTTTCGGCAGTTCTAGCTTCTGAGCTTCTTGAAGCATAGTGTGCAACATTTCATTAAATTGACCCACGGTCATCTCCCAAAGTCACGGCGCATTTTCGCGCCACATTGGCCAGACTCAACAAGCCAACCCCAAACCCCAATGTTAGCTCGGCATCCAGTCACCGTATAGGGCAATCCTTCCCGGTGATGGCGCAAAGCTACATCCTCAAGTCGCCCCCAATTCTGACCGGCTCCACATGCAGCACGCCCGTGAAGTGAGCGAGATGCTGTTGGGGATGTTCACCGCGGCGATCTGGCGTATAGGTGAACCAGACTGCTGTCGGATCTTCGGAAGCGGTCGGCCGGTCGCGTCACGCACGTAGACCCACAGACGTCCCGTCTTCGTGCGACCGTTGCCTGGCGCCAGCGCCGGCAGCGGCGTATCGTCCCCGTGAACCTTGCTACCGGCCAGCCCGTAGCGGCGCACGGGGTCGACCGGTGCAAGCAGACTCGCGATGCTGCCCATCCAGAAGCCCATGGTGCCGGGCTCGATCTCGACGCCGTCGCTCGGATGCATGACCGCCTGGCAGTGCAACGGGATGTGGTAAGAGAACTTCGACACGTCGATGTGCGCAAGCAGCGCCGGGTCCGGGATGCCGCGGTCGATCGGTCTGCTCGGTGCCGCCGCCTGCACGATGCGATCGCAGCACGCGAGACGCGTCTGCAGGGCGCTCCACTTGTCCTGTTGCCGGCTGACGGGTAATCGGAACATCACAGAACGCGATCCGTCCGGCAGAAGCCCAACTGGGGCCGAGCCCTACCGCGTAGGGGCGGATTGGGCCTCGGTTCGTACTGACAACGTCATTACCGCTGCCCTATACTGGTGTCTTCACAGGGAGCAGCCCATGACCTCGACCACCCCACGCGACACCCTGAACCTACGCATTCGTCCTGACGATCGCAGCTTGATTGACCGCGCCGCAGCGGCCGCCCACAAAACGCGTACCGACTTCGTCTTGGACGCAGCGCGGGCCGCCGCCGAACAGACCTTGCTCGACCAGGTTGTTCTGAGCGCTGAGCCGCAGGCCTACGCGGCCTTCCTGGCGCGCCTGGATGCGCCCGCCCAACCGAATGCGGCATTGCGTCAGACCATGCAGACGCGCGCGCCCTGGGACCCCGCCGCATGACGGGCTGGCTCGCGCCCGAACCGCTCGGCGACGCGCATGGACTCGACGATTTCGATTCCGGCGTCGCGAGCCTCGACACGTGGCTCAAACGTCGTGCATTTGCCAATCAGCGAAGCGGTGCGTCGCGGACCTTTGTGGCGACGCGAGACGGTCGGGTGGGGGCGTACTACGCACTCGCGTCCGGCGCGGTTACGCTCGAGGTCGCACCGGGCCGCTTCCGACGCAACATGCCCGATCCGATACCCGTGGTTGTGCTCGGGCGTCTAGCCGTCGATCGCGCCCATCAGGGCAATGGAGTTGGGCGTGCGCTGGTACGCGATGTCGGTTTGCGTGTACTGCACGCCGCAGCGGCCATCGGAATTCGCGGCCTGATTGTCCATGCGCTCACGGATTCGGCCAAGGCGTTTTACGAGCGGGTGGGCTTTGAGGCGTCGCCAATCGATCCGATGCTGCTCCTGATCACGCTGGCCGACCTTGAACACGCCTTATGATGGCATCGAACCCATGAGGCAACTGGCGAGAACCGGGTCAAACTGCCGCTGCCTGGCCCCCACACAACATTTGAATACCTGAGATTGCACCGATGAAGCCCGAACCGCCGCGTTCGCCACGCAGCCGCCTCACGCTCAAACGCCCGAGTCCTGCGCCGGCGCCAGCGGGTGCCGCCGAACTGCCTGAACCCGAGCCGCGAAAAGGGCAGACTTCGAAACGGGTTCCCTATTTCGCCGATCGCCCCCCGCTCCCGGTCGAGGCCACCCTGGCTAAGCTCCAGAGGCACTTCCCGGTGGCGTTTCCGCCGGAGCCGGCCGCCCCGTTACCTTTGTGCGTGCGGGTCCAGCGCAAGTTTTGGCGTTACCTGGCGCAATACGACATTGGCGAGGACGAACTGGACGCGGCGCTGGCTGTTTGGTGCTCGGCACAGCGGTACCTGCGAACCATCGTCGAGGGCGCAACGCGTGTCGACCCCGAGGGCCGGCCGGCAGGCCGGGTGCCGGCCGCCAATGCAGCGAATGCGAGCGAGCGATTGCACGCCTTGTCGCGTCAGACGACCTGACTTGGTGACGCTCGTTTGACATGACCATCGCGTCGCACGTGGCCCGCACCGGGACGCCCGGCCAACATCCGCCTGCGTACGGCCCGGGCTCAATCCAGATCGAACTGAGTCTGCTGTAGCACCTGCTGTTGCCGCCGAGGCTGCGGCGCCGCGTTGACCGGCTGCGGTTGCAGCGACGGGTTAGCCAACTGAGCCTCCTCATGCTCGCGAAGCGTCTGCAGAGCGCTCGACTTGTCCTGATGCTGGCTGACTGCCCATCGGGCGGTCTCGGCGCCTGTCGTGTAGACCAGCAGATCGTCGACGGCACGGGTGATACCAACGTAGAAACTGCGGTCACCGAAAATGCGACGCACGGTCATCGCAATGTCTGACTGTCGGCGTGGGTCGTCAGGGTCACGCCCAAGCTTTTCGGACGGGATGTGCAGGATGGCCTGCTCGCGCGTCGCGCCCTGGCCGGCGTGGACCGTCGCCGCATAGGCGTGATCCCAATGCCGCTGGGCGTCGAGATCCCACGGGATCTCCTTTCCGTCCGCGAGACGCAGGACGGCCTGGTTGCCCTGGATGGAGACCACCGTCGCCTCGTGACCGTTCTTGACCAGTTCGTCGCCGCGCGTAAAGCGGATGACGTCGCGAGCCGCCAGCGCGCGCTCCTCCGAGAGATAGATCTCGACGCGGCTGTATTTCTTCGGCTCCCACTCCATCAGCGAGCCATCGGCTTTGCGGAGCACAACGATGCCTTCATCCGGTCGGGTCGCGACGACTGTCATATATTCGCCGCGGGCCGCGAGGATCTTCTGGTAGTCTCGACCGAACCGCACGGTCATGTCCGTGGTGTAATACTGCGCCTCTTTTTGCTTGGCCCGGGTCATCTCACTTTCGGACCTGAAAATCGTGTGGTCCGACTCCTGCGTGTCAAGCTCGCCGCGCGCTTGTAGCTGAGACCGAATCGCGTTGTTGATGTTGACGCGGTCCTCGTTGAATGGCGTGATGATGATGGTCTCGTTGCGTCGATCGCCTCGCTCGACGTACCGGCGCGCCAAGTTTTGCACCAGCTGCTCCCCATCGGGGATTTCAATGACGCGGCCGGCTTGCTCGAGAAAATCGAAGACGCGGACATTGCGTTCCAGGTTGATCTCGGTTAATTGCTCGCCCGGCGCCAAGTCGGCGGTGCCTACGGCGATAGCCACGGCTTGCTGCAGCTCAGGGTTTCGCTGGCGCTGAATCTGCGACATGATCGCCGTCGTGAGGCCCTCGTCCTGCAGAACCTCAAACGGCTTGCCGGCCTCGATCGCCTGCAGCTGAACCTTGTCGCCGAGGAGAACGATCTTCGCGTCGGCACGCTCGACCATTTTGAGGAGTCGAGCCTGCTGGCGTTGGCTGACGAACGACGCTTCATCGACAAGCCAGAGTTCGGGCTCCCGGTTCATCTCTGGGACGTATTCACGGAGCACCTTCAGGTCTTCCTGCCGTCGTTGCTCGTGGATTTCAAACATCGTGATGGTATGGGCTTCGATGCCGCCGTCGGCCCCAAGTTGCAAGGCCGCTTTGCCGGTAGCCGCCATCCCGCGTACCACATAGCCCTGCTCGCGGGCGATTTGAACGGTACCCTTGACCATCGTCGTCTTGCCGACGCCGGCGAGGCCTTGGACGGCGACAACGCGGTCCTCGGTGGTGAGCGCAAGCTCAATCGCCGCGCGCTGACCGCTGGTGTAATCGAAGTTTGGATCGCCGCGCTCCGTGCGCGCGGCAGCGATCGCCTGTTCGATGCGTGTCCTCACTAGCTCGAGCGGCGCGATAGGACGCGTCATGCCTTGCTGAGACAGGGCCTGCTCAACTGTCCAGCGTTCGGTGTTCAACATCTTCTCGGTGGTGATGTTGCCGTCCGGCAGGTTGACGATCTTGCCGCCCTCAACCAGTTTCTGGTATGCGTTCAGGATCGCAGCCGGGGACGTGCGGCCAACGGCGTGCTCGATGGCGGTCTTGACCAGGTCGTAGCGGTTCAAGACGATCTCGCGCTCTCCCAGGTGCGCGGCCGCAAACCGAAGCGCGTCGAGCCCGGACAATTCGACGACGCGGGCATCGGTGCCGGCCTCCCGCGCCTCGTGCGCCTTCGCCTGGATGGCGCCGTAGTCCAAGCCGACCGACTGCGCGCGCTCGCGCCAGGTATGGGAGAGCACGGCGTGGTCAACGTCGCGCTTGCGCTCGCGGGTGGCGAGCACCGCGCGCTCCTTCTCTGCCGGAGTCGCGTTGGCCGGGTCGATCCCGTTCGCCCGGAGCCAGCGATCACGCGCGGCGGATCGCTGGCTGAAATGCTCGATCTGCTCGCGGGTGACGCCCACCAGCTCGAAGTTGCCGTTCTTGTCCGGCGCCGTGATTGCATAGCCGCGCTTCTGCAAGGCGCGCGCGAGCGAGGCGGTATAGACGGCGCCGATGACCTTCTGCTGCAGGTACAGCTCGTCATTCGTGAGCGCGCGCCATTGCCCGTCCTCGCGTCGCGTGGCATTGAGGATCACGGCGTGCGTGTGGGTGTCCGGGTCCAGGTCGCGGCTCGTGTTGTGGCGGAACAGGGCGGCGACGATGTTCCCGGTCTCCTCGGTGATCGTCTCGCCGTCGACCGTCTTGCGAGCCTGGGCGGCATATTCCTCGACGTACTCGAGCGCCTCCTTGACGGCCTCCTCGTGCGCGAGGCGCACCTGGTGATCCTCGAACACCTCGGCCGCGATGCTGACGCTCTTGGGCGCGGAAAACGTCAGATCGATTCCCGGGCGGTGGACCCAGTCCGGCTGGCCATTATCGTCGCGCACGACGCGGCCCAACTGTTTACCGGCGACGCGGCCGGAGAGCAGCTCGAAGAATTCCTTCTCATCAACCTGGCCGTCGAGCCCGAGCGCGGCGGCACCCTTACCAAACCATTGAGAGCGCTCGAGGCCCTGCTCGGTGGTGTAGTAGTTGTCCTTGGAGAAGTAGTGCAGCGCCTGGCCGGCACTGCCTACATTGTGCATGCTCATCATGGCGCGGTCTCAGAACAGGTCGAAGTTGCCGGTGGAATCGTCGGGCGCGCTGCTGGTGCCGCGCGACTGGGCGCTGGCTCGCCCCTGGACCTCGCCGGTGTCCGCGTCGACGACGTCTCCGGACGGGAGCATGATGAGATTGGCCGGCGCGGCAGCGGCAGGCGCGGTACGGGCACCGACAGCCGTGGACGTGGAAGCGGCAGGCGCGGCCGAGCCAGCAGAAGGCGGGGGAGAGGCAACCGGGTCAGTCGATGCCGCTGGCGCCGGTTGGCTTGGTGCAGTCGCAGAGGACGACGACGCGGCCGGGGCCGGCACCGCGATCGGCGGGCTCGAGACCGCTGACGGCGGAATCCACAAGCCTGGATCTTGGCGCGGCACGAAGGGGGTGGCGACTTGCGGAAACGGGACGTAGCGGTACTTGACCCGCGCAATCGGATAGTCGCTCGGGGTCACGAGATACCCTTGCATGTCGGGCAGATGCAAAATCTCGGAGGACAGCACGATGTCACGCAAATTGCGCTTGGCAAAAACGCTCATTCCGTCGCGTCGCTCATCGATGCCCAGGTTGAAACTTTCTTCCTTTTCATCCAGATCCGCCTGGCCGATGGCATTGACCAGCGCTTTTGCTGAATCGCCGTCGGTGACACGGAGGAGTAGCTTGGTCTGGCATCCGGAGATGATGGTACGGGCGAGGTAATCGCCATAGATCTCGAAGAGTTGCAAGAAATCCTGGAGGCCGAGGACGAAGCAGCCGCCGAATTTGCGCGTGCCGGTCACGGCCACCTTCATGATCTCCAGCTTCTGCAAACCGGGTAGCTCGTCGTAGAAATACCAGATGCGTTCTTCATGAATCGGCTTCAAGGACAGCAGCGCCTGGATCGCGATATCGCACCAGAGACTGATGAGCGGCAGGAGCGCTGATTTCTGTTCTTCGTTGACCGTGATGAAAAGCCAGGAGTCGTCGTCCTCCTTCTGCGTCCACTCCCGAATCGAAAATGGGTCACCCTCGTCATGCAGGAAGCGAAAACTATCGAGCTGATTCTGGACGGTCATTTTCAGGCTCATGCCAGTACGCTCGGTGACCGGATCGACGTAGGTGGCAGCAGCCTCCCGAATCAGAAGCGCGTGAAGCTCGTCGAGATTGCTGCGCGAGATGGCGTTATATAGATCGGCGTTCGTTCGTTTGTTGGATTTACCGAGCGCTCGAAGCGAATCCTTGAATACCATCCGAGCCGCGATCGCGAAAAAGGGTTGCGGGTCCTTTGGTGGCAGTGGAATGAGCGCTTCCGCTATGTTGTCATAGTGGATCTCGCCGTGAATTTCTCGCCAAGGGTTCCAGTTCGGACTGCGCGCATCGAGCGGGTTGAGGATGATGTCCTTCCCTTCTCGGTAAAACGCCGCGGTGAACTCACCGGAGGAATCGTAGACGACGGCCTTTTTGCCACGTGCGCGTACCTGCCGCATGAGTTCGAAAAACTGCCGGGACTTACCGGTTCCCTGCGCGCCGGCAATGAGGGTGTTAAGGTTCTCGGCCCCCTTGCGCATCGGCACGTCGGCGATGCGATAGGGGCTCGCGTCGTTGCGAGCCACCAATTCGGATTTGAGCTGTTTTGCCTTGACCAGGCGAGCGCCACGGACCTGATGATCGGTGAGTCGCTTGCGGCCGTACTCCATCCAGAAAATCGTGGCGATGACGAAGCAGCCGATGGCGGCCAGCGTGCCGTAGAGAGCCGCGTTGTAGATTTCGACGTTGACCGAGTCGGCGGCGTCTTGCGTAAAAGCGAGCGCCTCGGCGGGCTGCATGGAGGTGCCGCCGGAGTCGAAATTGAAGTTGATCGTGCGGTTGGCCATCGGCACGACTGTGAGCAAATCGGCCTGGAGATGCTTGAGCGCGAGATACCGGTCTTCAGAGGAAGTGGCGAGAAACAGCGAGCCGGCCGCGACCAGGATGCCTGCGATGAGCGAACCGACGAGGACGAAGAGGACCCCGCTGGCGAAGAGTTTTGCCTGTTGCCACCACAGGGCGATGCCCCGGGAAAAGGTGGCGCTAGTGCTCGGAGCGCGGGCGTTAGTCATGGGCGCCTCCGGTCAATTCGCGAATTTTTGCCCGAGCGGCATCCTGGGCGCGATCGCGCACCTGCGGGCTCCGGTCGTGCGCGATCGTTCCGAGAATCTCGGCACTGGTAAAGACGGCTTCGAGCTGGGCCTGCTGAACCTTATTCAGACGGATACCGCTCGGGGGTCGAGCGTCTTCCTGCGGAGACGAGGGCTTGGCAGGCGGCGCACTCACCTGTGCCACCAGTTCCTGAACGGCGGCCATTAGTGCGAGGACGCGTTGCTCGAGCTGAACCACATTGTCGTTGAGAACGCCCTGGGCAAGATATCGCCGGACGTACTCGGAAAGGGAAAGCCCGGCTTCTTGAGCCTTGGCACGATAGAAGGCATCCGTTACCGGATCGGCCTTGATTGACCAAGGGTTGCGCGCACGCTTGCCTGGCGCTTTGAGACGCGGCATGGAGACCTCATGTCGAGAGATCCCTACCTTGAACCCCGAATATTTTTTATCGGCTCGGCTCGAAACCTCGCCGTCCGTGTGGCGTGGATCGTAGCACGACGAGCAAGAGTCGGCACGCTTTCAACCGGGAATTTTCGCGCGTGTCTCTTTTGCGGCCCGATTGATTTCACTCGTTCCGGTAATACGCAGGAATACTATGCAAGTCGATGAATTCAAAGCCTTATCTTCCCGCGTATCTTCCGTGATAGCGGGTTAGGCGTATTACCGATGCGATTTGGGCGTACTACCGGCAAAGGTCTTGATGCGAAAGCCTTTGCGGGATGTGTTGGGGATTTTCACGGCAGCAGAGCGCATGCCTAGGCGTCGTACCGTTAAAAGCCTTGCGTAGCAAGGCTTTTAACGCCTGCAACGGAGTTGCGTGGTGTGTGACCGCCTACTCGGGGAGTGGGGCCTCGGCCCCACGCGGGTCCTGGGTAGGCGCGTTCATCTGGATGGGAAGGTCGGCCACTGCCGACCGGACCGGTTTTTCAGCAGGCGTCGCGATCGCCATCGCAGCCAGCCGGAGCGGTGCTTCGTTTCCGGTGAGGCGGGAGCCTGGATGAGCGACATCGGTACTTCGCAGGACGGTTGCGGTTGAGTGCGTGACGAGAAAAGTGAGGACGGAAGGCGAGCGTCGATCACTTCGTCATGGGCCGATTTTGCGCGAGGGGGCGGAGCGCAGACAGGGTGCGGGTAGTGAGAATTTCGGAGCGGTGGGGGTGGTTATGCCGCGCAGGTTTTCCACATGTCCACGGGTCCGGACCGACGCCGCGATGAGTAAACATCGCAGAGCGTCGGCCGCGCGCCGTTATCCACGACGGTGTTTGTTGTGGATAACGGGAGAAGCGCGGGGACCGGTGCGGCATGTGGGAAACCTGCCCGCGTTGCGGAGTGAGGATGGCCGGTTTCGGGTTGGTTTTGCTGTGCGGCGTTTGGTTCGAGCTGGGCGATCTCGAGGCGATGGGGTTGGTCGGCCGCGACGGTGGCGGCCGACGTGGGCGACACGGCGCAGCGGGAGCTGCGCACCTGGGATTTCCGCGGCGGGCGGCTCGATCTCGGTGGAGACGAGCCGCCCGCCGCGGCCGCTGCATGTGGGGCGCGGTTGCGCAGATTTTTTTGTCGGCGCTGGCTGCCCGGCCGCCCGCGTCAGCGGGCTCGTCCATCACGACCGGCCGTTGGCCCGCGAGCAGCGGGCGCGTTCTCCTGGCTGGTTGTCCCGCGCCGGTCGGCTGGCGTTTTCGCAGAGCGGGCCGGCCGGCGCGGTCGCTGCACGCGCGGCGCGATCGCGGTTTTTTCCCGCCGGCGCCGGTGGCCTGGCCGCCCGCGCCAGCGGGCTCGTTGATCACGACCGGCTGTTGGCCCGCGAGCAGCGGGCGCGTGCTCCTGGCTGGCTGTTCCGCGCCGGGCGGCTCACGTTTTCGTAGAGCGGGCCGGCCGGCGCGGTCGCTGCACGCGCGGCGCGATCGCGGCGTTTTCCCGCCGGCGCCGGTGGCCCGGCCGCCCGCCCCAGCGGGCTCGTTCATCACGACCGGCCGTTCGCCCGCGAGTAGCGGGCGCGGTCGCTGCACGCATGGCGCGATCGCGGCGTTTTCCCGCCGGCGCCGGTGGCCCGGCTGCCCGCGCCGGCGGGCTCGTTCATCACGACCGGCCGTTCGCCCGCGCGCAGCGGGCGCGTGCTTCTGGCTGGCTGTTCCGCGCCGGGCGGCTCGCGTTTTCGCAGAGCGGGCCGGCCGGCGCGGTCGCTGCACGCGCGCCGCGATCGCGGCGTTTTCCCGCCGGCGCCGCTGGCTCGGACGCCCGCGCCAGCGGGCTCGTTCATCACGACCGGTCGTTGGCCCGCGAGCAGCGGGCGCGTGCTCCTGGCTGGCAGTTCCGCCCGGGTGGCTCGCATTTTCGTAGAGCGGGCCGGCCGGCGCGGCCGCTGCACGCACGGCGCGATCGCGGGGTTTTCCCGTCGGCGCCGGTGGCCCGGCCGCCCGCGCCAGCGGGCTCGTTCATCACGACCGGTCGTTGGCCCGCGAGCAGCGGGCGCGTGCTCCTGGCTGGCAGTTCCGCGCCGGGCGGCTCGCGTTTTCGTAGAGCGGGCCGGCCGGCGCGGCCGCTGCACGCGCGGCGCGATCGCGGCGTCTTCCCGCCGGCGCCGACGGTGTCCGGCCGTCGCGCGCTGGCGGCTCGCGTTTTCGCGCCGGCGCGGTTCAGCTACACTTCGCGCAAGGGGGAGGGAACCACAATGGAGTAGAACCTACGATGTCGGATGCCACGCAAAAATCGGCGCGCACGCCGCGCGATCTTGACCGCGAAATAGAGCGAGCACAGGCGAAATTGAAGAAGCTCGAACAGGAGCGAAGGGAGCAGGCGCGCAAAGCGGCCGAGCGCAACGAGCGCGCCATTCTCGACTGCTTGCGTGAGGCGAAGCTGCTAGAACTGCCGGCGGAAACTTGGCAGGGGAAGATTACGGATATCACGCGGCTTCTCTCAGCCGCACCTTCCGCCGAGCAGGGGGCGGGCCAGCCTACACGCAACGGGTAACTCGCGCCGGCGTGAGTGTTGGGGCAATCTGGTGTGGCGCGCCTATTGCGCGGCACAGGATTGCCCCGATTCTTTCGGTTTGAATTGGGGTGTCAGGCGTCGCGCGCAATGACGGGCATTTCACCAGTTGGTGGTTTCGTTCATCCACACTGCTACGCAAACTCCGAGCGCGGCGGCAATCGCGACTTCGGGGCGCCGCAAACCGAGCGCGATGATGAACAAGCCGGGGGCGGACGCGGCCCCGACAACGGCGAGCTTCCGAAGTGCGGCGCGCGCGGGCAGCTTGCCCCGGTTCGGCGCGAGCGTTTCGACTGCGACGATCGCAGCGGCGATGGAGGCGACAAATGCGGTTGCGAGTTCCGGCATGCGGGTCTTGACGCCGACGTAAATCGCGAGAATCGCGAAGGTGCCGGCAATCGCGACGAAGCGAGCGGCAATCGTCTGAAACTTGGCGCGGACGGCGGTGTTGTTCATGTTCAACCTCCTGGTGCTTGGTGAGCGCGCCGGGCTCGGTTCCCGGGGGGCGAGAATTACGTGGGGATGGGCGGGTCAATGCTCTATGCGATCGTGGAACGGGCAGGGGTGCCCATCCTCATTGTTGCAACCGGGACAATATTCAATCTCTTCCACTTCAAGCCGATGTCTCCACCCCGAGCGCCACGCGCGCGAAAGAGCAGGAACGTCAGCGAAGAATGCAGGGATGTCGCTATCCGCGTTGGACCCGCCGCAGGCTTGCGCGTCGCGGTAGCCGAGCCAGACGGCATCCATCACGGCGTCGCCGCCTTCATCAATGCCGTCTGGATTGCCGATCATCTTGAGTTTTGCAAGGACGTATTCGCACCGCACGTCCAGATAGACGTTACCGAGTGATGCTGACAGAGCTTGAGCGGAGGTGGCTTTCATGGTCGGGTGTCGTGTTCGGTGGAAAAAGCGCCGGGCACGGTGCCCGGCGCGGATGGGTCAGTTGCAGAGGCAGCCGATGAATTCGCGCATGGCGCGCTTAGTCTTGGCTTCTCCGTAGCGTTCGCCGCCCGCATACGCTTTCTCGTAGACCTTGATGACGATGTTGATCTGGCAAGCCGACCATTCGAGCGACGGGAGCGTGAAGGCGAGATCGCAGGCGTCGTCGGCGTGGTAGACGGCGATCACGGGTGCTGCCGATTCCACGGCAAGCGGCACGGCAAGGAAACCCTCAGCGATGCCGTCGATGTAGCGGATTGGCGCGTGATTGTTCATGGTGGTTGCTCCAGTTAGAGCCACACCGGCGCCCATGCACCGGTCGGTTGGCGATAGAGGGTGATGCGGTGCGGGCGGCCGGCGACGATCGCCTCGACGCGCACGGCGCGTGCATCGTCGTCGGGGCGGGTCCGGCGGTAAAGCACGCGTAACGCCGCATCGATGGGACAGCCGAGCCAGTGCGCGGCGGTGGCGCGAAGCCGGTTCGACGGGCGCACGCCTGCCGCTTGGTGGGCCTCGGGGGGAGCGGGGGGAACGCCCGCGTCGTTGGTGTGTTCGGGTTGGTCGGGGGTGGTTGCGCTCATGGTTTCGTCCTTTCGCATCGGGTTGTGGATCTGCCGCTCGGAGCCGCCTCGACGCGGGTTTAGCGCGCGCCGGCCGGGGTGCAGGGGCGCGCCTCTGGCGCGGGCGCAGCCTTTACCCTTGCACCCCGGCCGGCGTGCGCTATGCGTCGAAAAGGGGCGGGTCCGAGTGGCAGATCCACGCGCTTAACCCGGTGCGAAAGGATGGAGCGCAACCACGGCTTTCCCCGGGCAGCCCGAACACACGGCGCGGGCCGCGCGCGGCCCGCGTCCTCGCGCCCGGCCATGCCGGGCGCTGACCCTGCTGTACGCCCGCGGGCAGCGGGCGCGTAACCCTGGATGAGAAGTTGGCAAGCGAAGCGCGCAGCGCCGGGACGGCGCGGAGGCGTCAGGGATGGAAGCCCGAAGGGTCGAGACTCGCGCGGCGAGGCTCGACGCGCAGCGCGACAGCCCGGTCCGGCGCGAAGCGCAGGAGACGCCCAAGGAGGACATGGCTGCGGCACGGCGAGTGAAGGAGCCCCAGGGGGTTATCGGTGAGACTCTACGGGAGACAGGGACACTGGAAAGGTGAGCCAATGCGGGAGCAAGCGGCATCGCGAATGCGCGATCAGGCTACGCCGCCGCCCGGTGAAGCCAGGGCGGCGGTGTGGAGCCGGCCGGGGGGAGAGCCGACCGGTGCGGCGCTCAGTCGAGGGCAGGCATACCCTCGGCCTCAGCGTCGGCGAGTGGGTTGCGCTCGGTGTGGTGCGTTTCGTCCTGCTCGTTGGCATCGTCAGGCGTTGCCTGCACTACGCCGACATCGGATTCGCGATCGTCCGCGTTGGCGGGGTCGGCGTCGGGCGCGTCCGTGGCGTCCGTAGCGTCCGAGTCGTCCGCATCGTCATCCTCGGCGCGGCGTTTGCGCCAGAGTTCGCGAGGCCGCGTCTCGGCGGCTGCAAGGTGTTCGGGTAGCCATCCGGTGTTGCTGACGAGGCGTTCGGCTTCAGCGGCTGCGGCGTCCTTCTTCAGCTTCAGGATGCGCATGCCCTCGGCAGGCGAAACGGCGGCGGTCACGACGTCGGCGATGCGTGCCTTCGTGACGTGGTCGAAATAGCTGGCGCGCGTGGGCTTCCAGTCGTCGGCGAGATTGAGGCCGAGGGCGGGGACGAGCGCGTTGATGCAGTGGGGCGCTTCGTCGGGGGCGAGGCCGTCAAGGCTGGCGGCGACGTACTGCGCGAGGATGGTTAGCAGCCGTTCGTCGGGCTGTTCGATACACCAGGCAAGTAAAGCGTCGGTGTCGTTGGGGATGATGCCAGCCCAGGCGCCGCGCTGCTCAGTGGCGATCCGATAGGGGAGGTCGTCGGCGAGTTCGGGCGCGTGCCGACCAACCGAACTGGTGTTGTCACGCCACTGGATATCGATCGCGCTTGCGCCGGAGCCGGGGGCGTACTCGGAGACGAGGAAGCGGTGAACGAGTGCGGCGAGTGCGACGTGGGGCTGGCGCGCGATCGCGAGGGAGATTGAGGCGGTACGTCGTGCGTTGAGGCGCAGGGTAAGGGCGGCGGAGTGCGGCCCCTTGGCGGCGGGCGCGGCGGCGGCAGGGCTACCGGCGGGGTTGCGTGCGAGGGGAGACGCGGCGTCGTCGGCGCCGTGGTCGTCGTTGTCCGCGCCGTCGTCGGCTGCAAGGTCGCCGTCCTGGGCGTGTTCGGTGTCGTCGCGCTTGATCCAACCGCGCTCGATGGTGGGCGCGCCGTGGCTGTCGATCGAGACAACCGCGCCGGCGGTGGCCATCTGCAAGGGCGTATACACCTGCAAGGATTCTTCGATCTGCACGTGGCGGTGTTCGAGCGCGGCGTACTCGTCGCCAAGCCGCTCGAAGGTGGCTTCGTCAATTTCCTCGTCTTCCTGCTCGGCCTGAATCGCGTCCATGCGGGCGGAAATGGCGTCCATCTCCTGCCGTTGCTCGTCGGTCGGGGGCGCGGCGGTCGCCGGCAGGCGTTGGAGCGTGGCGCGGGTCGCATAGTCGAAGACGGGGATAACCTTGACCCATGCCCATCCTTCGCCCCTGACCGTGGCGGCAACGGTTTCGAGCATGTCGGCGGCGACGCGCTCCATGAGGGCGTGGTCGGAATACCACGCGGTGCCCTGGTCGGAGAACAGGTCACGGCGCACGTTGCCGCCTGCGGCCTCGTAGGCGTCGATGCCGACGAACAGGGCGATGCGGTTGCTTTGAAAATCGTGTTCGCGGGCGACCAGCTTGCGGCGAATGGTGGCCGCACCTCGGTCGTAGTCCGGGGCGTCGAACCATGCGCGCTCCTGTTCGTCGTGACTGTCGGAGACGGCGAGGGCCTGCATTACATCAATGCGGATTTCGTCGTTGCGGAAAAGCTCGATCAGCTTCGGTGAGACGCGCGCCAGTTTGAGGCGTCGCCGGACGGTCTGCTCACTGGTGCCGTAGATTTCGGCGATTTCTGAGACGCTACGGCCCGCGTCCACCATGACGCGAAAGGCTTCGAACTGGTCGGCCGGGTGGGGCGGCTCACGCATTTCGTTTTCGGCGGCGCTCATCAGGACGGCATCCTCGACCGACACGACAAGGCAGCGGACCGGGTAATCGTCAGGGATGTTGCCGCGCTCGGCCAGCAAGGCAAGTGCGCGGCGGCGGCGCTCGCCAGCGGCGACGCCATAGGTCTGCGCGCGCTTGGCGCCGACCTTCATTGGGTGAACGACGAGGTTCTGCAAGAGCCCGCCGGTGTGCCAAATGTTGTCAGCCAAGGCTTCAATACCGATGGGCTGCTTGCGCCGCATATTGAAGGGAGAGGCGACGATGCGTTTGAGGGGGATCAGACGCACGTCGTCTGCCTGTTGGTGGGCCTCGGGGGGTGCGGGGGGAACGCCCGCGTCGTGAGCGAGAGCCGGGATTTCGGTGATCACTGCGTTCATGCTACCTCCTTGCTGTGGTGGAAAAGTCGCTGCCTTATGGAGCCGCCTCGACGCATGGGTGCGCGAGCGGGAAGGCATGGCAGGGGCGCGCACCAGGCCGCATGCGGAGCGCAGGCGAAGCCGCGCACCGAACGGGCGCAGGGCGCGGCGAAGCGAACCCTTGCGATGTCGGCCCGCCGCGCTATGCGTCGGGATGAGGCGGCCCAAAGGCAGCGCCACCGCAGCTGAGGGGGTGGAAGGCAGGGATGGGATGCCGAAGCCCGGGGCTCGCCGGCGCGGGCCGTGATCGGCCCGCGGCCCCTTCCGCGCGGCAGGCCGCGCGGCTGGCGGGGCGGCCAGCGCCGGGGCGGGCCGCGCGAGCGGCCAAGCCCCAGGAGCGACGGTCTGTGGACACCGTGTCGCCGGCGTGCGGCTTGCGTGACAGGCAGCGCCTGGCGCGCAAGGTGCGGCCAGGCGGCACGGCTGGATAGTCAGCCAGGCAGAGACCCAGCGAAGATGCACGGGCCGCCGACGGGGTCGGTGGTCGGCGCCGCGCGCGGCAGGCCGGCGGCAACTGCCGCCGGCACCAGCACATCAGCTCGACAAAATGGCCGGTCGTCGGGCGTGTTCAACGCCGGCATCAAATTCGTCTTTCGTCATCGTCAAGTCCTCCGCACGCCCTGGCCCAGCTCGAAGGCGTCGCGCAGCGCGTGGATGAGTTCCGCGATGGAGACGGTCACGGTGTCGGCGTCGTCGGTGCCGGTCATGCGCGAGTCGAAATGCTTCGAGATGAGGGCGCAGAGAAGGTGCTTGATGTAAAAGTGATGCATGTGAGTCTCGGGTAAGGGCGGCCGGCCGGGTCAACGGCCGGCCGCCGCGCGATGGGGATTGAGAAGGCCCGCGGTGCCGCGCCAGCGGCCGCGGGGGTAGTCTGGCTACTTCACGGACCGGCCACAGTCGAATGCCTCACGTAATGCGTATCGAAGCGATGGCATCAAGACCTCTATTTCGATGTCGTCGCCTCCGCGCCAGACGGACTCAATCTCGTCGCCAAACGCACGTTGCGCGATCGCTTTCATTAGTACCTCGATCTGATACTCAAGCATGATTGCCTTCGAAGATGGTTCGGCCGGCCGCGCGGAGCGTCCGGCGCCGCGTGGTTAGGAAAGTTGGACAGCACCGCGGTTTGACGCGAGCGTGAACGCGAAAAGCCAGGTTCGATACGTCTCGGCCATCACGACGTCCTCGTCGGCGTCAACGACGGCCATGAAGCGTTCAAAATCCTTCGCGAGCTTGCCGCATACGCTCGTGCCGATCGTGCCGAATGCGAGCGAAAAATCGATCAGCTCGTAGAAGGGCCCCGCCTTCGCCGCGATTGCGCCGTTGTGAAAAGCTCGGTTAGAGGCCAGTTCAAAAACTCCCGAGAGGGGCTGTTTACTTCCTCGGCAAGCT
The DNA here is from genome assembly GCF_000960995.1 of Burkholderia glumae LMG 2196 = ATCC 33617. Taxonomy (NCBI): domain Bacteria; kingdom Pseudomonadati; phylum Pseudomonadota; class Betaproteobacteria; order Burkholderiales; family Burkholderiaceae; genus Burkholderia; species Burkholderia glumae. Next base: position 151,692 of record NZ_CP009433.1, read on the forward strand.
GTTAACCTTGGGCATCAGAACAACGGAAGTCCAAGGATGGAAGCGCCAATCATTGACGACGAACTGTGGATACTGATCGAACCATTGCTGCCACCTGCGAAGCTTCGAGCGAAGAGCGATCCTGGTCGCCCGCGCGTGTCCGACCGTGCGGCTCTCAACGGCATCCTGTTCGTGTTCAAAACGGGAATTCGTTGGAACCACTTGCCGACTCGTCTGGGCTTTGGCTCGGGCGCCACATGCTGGCGGCGATTGAGCGACTGGCAAAAGGCTGGTGTATGGGACCAACTGCACGAGTTGCTTCTCGACAAGTTGCGTGCGGCCGGCCAAATCGATCTGTCATACGCTGCGGTCGATTCGTCGTCCGTGCGCGCCGTTGGGGCGGGCGAAAAACTGGCCCGAACCCCACCGATCGCGCGCGACCCGGTTCCAAGCACCACGTCCTCGTAGACGCCAACGGCGTTCCTCTCGTTGCGATCCTGACTGGCGCGAACACCAACGACGTCACGCAGTTGCTGCCGCTCGTTGATGCGATTCCACCCATTCGCGGCGTTCGTGGCCGAGCGCTTCAGAAGCCCGGCGTCGTCTACGCCGATCGCGGCTACGATTCCACCCGACATCGTCGCGCGTTGCGCGAACGCGGTATCAAGCCCGTGATCGCCAAGCGCCGGACCGAGCATGGCAGTGGTCTGGGCAAGTATCGTTGGGTGGTCGAACGTACGCATTCCTGGCTACACAATTTCCGGCGCCTACGCACTCGCTTCGAGCGACGTGCCTACATTCACGAAGCATTCCTCAAACTTGGCTGCTCGCTCATCTGTTGGAACATCTTCAGACGAGCTGAGCAGGGTTTTTGAACTGGCCTCTTAGAAAGGCCGATCGACACGGCGGGGTATCCGGCCAGGCCGGCGAGCTGTTCGATAAAAATTGCGTGCGTGAGATGGGTGCCGGCGCTGAATTCGAACTCGTCTTGATACCGGTAGACGCGGCCGGATTCGATTTCCGGGGCGCGCTCGGGGAATCGAGGCGATAGCCTCAAGATCACGGTGTCGGGTTCAGTGGATTCACCTTGTGCGTCACGGGAGGGCGATTCGACGGGTTCGAGGCCGGCGTATGCCGTAACAAGGAGTTGCATGGCGATCTTCCTTGGACTGGTGTTTTAAGCCGCGGCGAGTTGTGCGCCAGGGAGCGGAGCCGACAGGCGGGCTTTCGCCGCGGCGAAATAGGTTTCGTCGAGCTCGATGCCGATGTAGCGTCGGCCGAGTTCGCGGGCCGCAACGCACGTCGAGCCGGAGCCCGCGAACGGGTCGAGCACCGTGTCGCCTGGCTTCGTGAAGGCCGCAATCAGCGTGCGCAGCGCGGCGACGGGCTTTTCGGTCGGGTGGTGCCGGTTGCCGGTGTACGGGAAGGGCTGAACGTCTGCGATCGGGTTCGCGGGCGCCTCGGGCCGTCCCTTTCCGAGCACGTAGGCCGCTTCGTGCTGATACTTGACCATGCCGCTCTTTGAGCCGTAGGTCTTCGTGAAAATGAGGTGGCCGCACACGCGAAAGCCGGCCCGCTTCCATGCTTGAAAGAACCGATCGACCTTGTTCCAGCCGTAGAAGCTCACGCAGACGGTGTCGCGCTTGAGCACGCGGTAGATTTCCGCGAACGCGGGATCAAGCCATTCGTCGGTGACGTCGTTGGCGATCGAGCGGCCGGAGCGGTCGCGGAAGTTGACGAGATAGGGCGGGTCCGTAATCACGCAGTCGACGGATTCGCGGGCGAGTTGGGGCAGGGCGACAAGGCAGTCGCCGCGAAATAGCAGGCTCACATCTGGCTCCAGAAGTTAGGGGGCGGTAGCCAGAGCGCTGCCGTTTGCGCACCGTGCTACCTGGGGCCAGCGGCGCGCGAACGGAGATGGCGGGCAAGCGACGTGGAATACCGCAGTGCGCGCAGCGCGCGAGGATATGCCGCGAAAGCGCTTGAAGAGACCGGGGCCGTGCGACGCTTGTCGCGCACGGCGTCCGGGCTCGGTCCGCCAGACACGGGCGGGCGATCGTCGGCGCCAGGTTGAGAGGTCGACTGCGTTCGGCCGAGACGGCGGGCTGGTCGGACGGGGCGGGGGACGCGGGCGGTGTTTCGTCCCGGTCATGAGCGACGCGGCGGCCGGCGTGCGGCGCCCCCGGGCGCCGCCGGCGGGCCGGCCGCGCGGCGCGATCGCGATTCGTCCTGCCTCGAGCACGCGGCGCGAGTCGGCGTCTGTCGAACTGGCGGAGCGGTGGCCATCGCGGTGGTTTTGTGCGCACCGCCCCGCGCCGAAGCGGCGTGGGCGGTGCGCCCGGCGCTGTCGCGATGCAGCGCCAGCTGCTCGCCGCGCTGCCCAGCGCGACGGCGCCGGCGGCTAAAGAAGAGAGTTGCTCGAGGGGGATTGCGTATCGGGGATCGCTGGCCGGTCGGCACGCAGGTGCCGAACCGCGCAGTTGCACGACGCGGAGCGCGACGGCGCCACGCTCCAGGGCGCAGCGCCGTCAGACGCGCCGGCGGGCGCCGGCGCGCGGGTCTTCTTAGCGGATGCGATCGCGCAGGGCGTCGGCGAGAATCCACAGCGACCGGTTGAGGCGGACGTCTTGATCGATGCCGGTGACCTCGCGCGTGCGGCTTCTCCGGCCGGCTGCATTGCGCCCGGGCAAGCCACCTCGCACCAGCGACTCCTGCACGCGGTTGAAGGTCGTCCACAGATCGTCGGACGTGTCGTCGGCACGGCGCGGGCGCAGGATCTGAGCTTCCGTCACGGGCGCCGGTGCCTTCGTCGTGTCGTAGCGGAGCGCGAGCGCTGCCTTAGCGAACGCATGCTGTTCATGCGGCGCCAACCGGAGGCTAGACATTTCCTCCTTGACTTCGCGAATCAGGCCGAAGCCGTCGAGCACCTCGTAGGCGCCCGACACAACGTCGTCGACCACATTGCCCTTGTGCCGGACGCGCACGTCGTGTGTCTTGTCGCCGATCACCAGACCGTTAGAACAGACATAGCGAAAGTAGCCCCCCATCATTTGGTAGCTCGAGCTGCCATCGTGGCTATTGAGAAGAATGATCTCGGGGCTGTCGGCCTTGCAGATCTGCGTTGCGTGGCGCAAGCGAATCATGTGCTTCGCATGCTCGCGCTTGCCTTGATCGCGCACGCGCGACTGGCAGGCCATGAACGGTTGGAACCCTTCCGCGCGCAGTTTTTCGATGACGGCGATCGTCGGAATGTAGGTGTAGCGTTCCGACCGAGACGCGTGCTTGTCGTCCGCGAATATCGAAGGCGCCACGCGGCGGATCTGGTCGTCGGTCAAGGGCGAGTGGGAGCGAACGATGTTGGCGGTGCGGCTGAAATTCGAGGCAAGGCGCATAGCATTTCTCCAGTGGGTTGAGGATGGGTGTCGAGCTGACCGGGACCGAAGATTCGGAGCCCCGCGTAGGGGTTGTGCGGTTTCGTTCCGGCCTCGGCTTCCTGCTGCCGCCGGTCCCGTGAGTTCGTCGCCCTGCGACACACGGAGCGCGGGCGCGGGGCCGTGCCAGGGCGGCCGCCTGCGGCCGGCGAAGCGAACCCTTGCGCGGCCCCGCGGCAGTGCTACGGTCGCGATTTGGGCGACGAACGGACGGGACTGGACGGAGCGCGCGGGCTGGAAGGGAAGCGCTCGCCGCGCGGCGAGCGCCGATTCGGGGCATCGCCCCGACTGAATAGCAGTGTTGGGCGTTCGCGAGCGCGTCACGCCCGGGTGCTCGAGCACAATGGGCTCAGCGCGCGGCGCGAGCCCGCGATCCGGCGGGTCACGCAGGGGAACACTCGAGCTGCGCGGATCTGTGTCGGATGACGGGCGCACCAGTGCGGCCGCATGCCGAGCAGCCGGGCGCAGCGCCGGCGGCACGTCGATCACGTGCAGCCGCGCCGGCGGCGCCGTCAGGCTAGAACAGCGACAGTTGTGCGGGAGACTTGGACTCGCGCGCGCGATCGGCCGACGCATCGTGCTCGAGCCACGGGTCCGCGTCGGTCTCGTCGTCAGGTGCGACAGCGCGCGCAACGGGCGCAACGCATCGGGCGGCAGCACGCGCGATCGCTTCGAACTCGGCTAGCGTGGTGGCCGCCAGCGCGTCGCTCGCCTGCTCGGACGTCGAGCACTCGACGCTCGCATAGACACCGTCATATCGTCGCGATACGCCGAACAGCCCGGCCCTCGCGTCGCGCGGAATGTAGGCGATGAGCCGGGTACCGTACCAGTCATCGGTCTTGCGCGCCCATGCCCTGTCGATATAGTCACGGACAAGTCCGTGCGCGGCCGCCACCTCGGCGCCGCGTCGGATGTGCTCTTGGTAGCGATAGTCCCGAGCGGTTCGGAAGTTCGGGAGATCCAGATATCGCTGACGCATTGCCGCGCTCCTGGTGGTGTGGGGCGGGGCACCGCATCCGGCAGGTGCCCCGCTTCGTCTTCAATGGACATCGCTGCGCGCGAACAGGGCGGCTGCCGTCGGCGATCGCGGAAACCCGGTGACATCGGTCCCCCCGCACAGGATCTCGTCGACGTCGGATTGGAGGCAGCTTCCGGTGCGCTGTCCACCTGTGCGGTGGACGCCCTCGATCTCGACGCCGCAGAGGGCGCCGGCTCGATAGCGCTCAACGGTTATCGCCGCGCGGTCGTCCGGCGAGAGCCGATCCCTGTACCGCCGCTCGCAGGTGGTGAGAGCGCGTTCGACGGCGGCATCGCTGAAAGCGCGGGTGAGCGAGATGCGATCCGCAGCGAGGCGAACCGTGCGGTATCCGACCGGCGTGAGCGTGAAATGCTCGACGGCCACGGCGCGGCCGCCGTGGGCGAGGCGTCGGGCCTGCAACGGGTGAACGAAGCGGCCCACCTGGTCGGCGCGCGGACCGTCCGTCCATGCCACGTCGAGTAGCGTGCCGGCGCCCGTCGAATGCACGGACACGGCGAAGAGGCAGGACGGGAATGCCTCGCCGAGGATCTTCTGCACCAGTTGCGCGGTGTCTACCAGGGTCAGCACGGTGACCAGAGCGAGGGGTTGTTGAACAGCGGTGACAGAGGCTTCTTTCTCGACGCGGCGCGCGCGAGTGGCAGCGGGACGATTCATCATGACCAGTCTCCAGGTTCGATCGGAATGCGGGCAGCACGCGCCGGACCGAGCCGGCGCGTTGCGGGTTACGAAAAGTAGGCGCTCATGAGTTGGCGAAGCGAGGCGGCAAGCGCGAGCGCGCCGGCGAGGAGCGGGGTTAGCTCGTCGTCGTATTCACCCAGGACGTTCCAGCCGCGATCGCCGTAAATGAACCGGATCGCACCGACGCAGCCCTCGCCATCCCTAGACCGGACATAGAGCGTTTCCTCGCCGGTGGCCATGAGCGGGGCCATGATCACGTCGAGGCGGCTCGTGAGCGGCGTGGCCCATCGCTGGCCGTCGTGGAGCCTGACCACGTGGCCGGCGCCAAGGAAGCTCGCGACCGCGCAGGCGACGATCGTGCGCTCGACCATCGCGCGGAGGATCTCGACCTCGTCCCGATGCGGGTGAGCGGCGACGTACGCGGCCGTATGGGTATCCGTGAACCGCCCGGCGCGCACCTGGGCGCACAGCTTGCCCAGGATCTCGTAGGCGTCGGTCAGGAACTCGTCCGCATCGTGGGTCATGTCGTTCGCTCCAGGGCGTGTGGAACCCGCGTCGATGGGCCGGTCGAGTTGCGAGGAAAATTCAGGCGTGCTCGGTTGACGAGTGCCTGCCTGGCGGTGAGCCTCGGGGGGTCCGGGGGGAACGCCCGGGACGTTGGTGGGGTTGGGTTGGTCGGGGGTGGTTGCGCTCACGTTTTCGTCCTTTCGTTCGGGTTGTGGATCTGCCATTGGGAGCCGCCTCGACGCGTTTTTAGCGCGCGCCGGCCGGGCCACAAGGGCACGTCCTGGCGCGGTTGGTGCGCGGCGCAGCCCTGCACCAACCGTGACAGGACGTGGGCGCGGCGCTCGCCCGGAAGCCGCACGCGGAGCGCAGGCGAAGCCGAGCACCGAACGGGTGAGGACGAGTGCCGCGCCGAACCCTTGTGGCCCGGCCGGCGTGCGCTATGCGTCGAAAAGGGGCGGCTCTCGGTGGCAGATCCACGCGCCTAACCCGAATGAAAGGATGGAGCGCAACCACGCGCCTTCCCCGGCCGAGCCGACCACACGGCCCGGGGCGTTTCCGCCCCGGGTCCCCTCGCCCGGCGTAGCCGGGCGCTGGCCCTGCTGTACGCCCGCGATCAGCGGGCGCGTCACCCACGACCAGCCGTTAGCCCGCGCCGGCGGGCTCGTCGTCCACGAAGCGGTGCCGAACCGCGACCGCATGGCCACGCCCGAAGCGCGACGCGCGCGGCACGACGGGGTACCCGCGCCGGCGGGCAAGTTCGTCACGCCCTGGTGTTCGCCGGCGCGCATCGGGCGCGCAGCAGGGCCCGGCCCGCAGAGCGAGAGCTCGGCGCGCCGCGGTGGGCGATGCGCGGCCATGCGAGTGCGGTATGCTCACGGGATCATCGTCTTCAGACTCGACACATGCTGATACGAGAGAGCAGATCACGCGTCACGCTGCTGCGAGCAGCATCGAATCGCGCACAAACGCCGGCCGAGCCGGCAAAACGGGGCCGGCCGCGGAAACACACGGTCATCGGGGCATTTCGAGCCACGGACGGCGTGCCGGAGGAGATCCTGAGCAGCCTGGGTGCGGCCGAACGGAAGGCCCTTGAGCGGTGGATGGCGGCGTTTCGGGAGAGTCAGGCGCGGGCGGCCGCGGCGCCGGTGCTGGCGAGCGCCCGCCTGCGACTGGACGAGCTCGTGAGCGCGCTCGATGCGGCGGCCGACACGCTCACGTCAACGGAAGCGGATGCGCTCTGGGAGCGGCTGCAGGCCGTGAAGCAATCGCTTCGCCGAGCTGGCCATGCGCGGCCGGCGACGAAGAAGCGGCCGCCGCCGGCGCCGATCGGCCAGCGCGACCTGGTCGACGAGCTGCAGGCGTCGAACGACGCGCGGTAGCCGAGCAGGCGGCAGCAGACCGCCTGGCGACGCTCGAACGAATACCGAACCATGCCCAGATCCCTCCCGAAGCACGCCCGCCACGTCGCGCAATCGCGGCTGCACAGGCGCACGCTGCTGCCGCTGTCCACGAAGGCCGTCGATGCGATGGCACTGAAGTATCACACTGCGCTCGCAGCACTCAAGGTCGGGCGCGGGACCGAGCGCTGCGTCGAGCTGCTGCTGCAGTTGACCACGATCGCGCGGTTCATCGGGGAAGAGAGCACGGTGAGGCTCGACCCGGTGCTGCTCGAGGAGCTGGCGAACGTCTTGCGGGCGGCGATCGAGCGAGGTCACGCAACGGGCCAATGGTTCGTTGATGCAGTGCATCAGGATCTGTGCGCGGCGCTGGTGATCGAGCACGAGCGGCAATTGCGCGTAACGCCGATCGGCACGCTGGAGCGGGCGCTGGATCGAGTCAGGCATTTCGTCTCGGCTCATCGCCCGGCCGGGCTTTAGCGTCGCCCGCGCCTGGGCGGCATGACGGTTCCGCGCGCCAGGCCGATTGCGGTGCCGCCGTTTTGACGAGACCGCGTCCGACAGGCCGGTGCGGTACGTCGCACGCGGCCAGTCGGGCGTGTCGCCTGTGCCGTTATTCGGCCGCCGGCTGCGCAGGCGGCTCGGTGCGCTTGGCGTCGGTTAGATAGACCGCCACCAGCGCGCCGTGGCGAATCATCGTTCGAACCCGGTGGCGGCCCGTCTGCTCGGCGCCAGCAGGTAGCGTGACGTCGGGCCGAAAGTGCGCCGGCCGGTTCGCGCCCACCCCGAGTTCGCGCGTCCCCTTGTAGTCGCGATGTATTTGCTTCCATTGAGCCTGCGTCATGTGATGGAAGTCCGGGCCGGCATAGTTGCACAAGGGCGGGAGCTTGCTGGCGGTCTTCGCGGCGGCCGCTTGGTCAACGCTCGGCGCTCGATAGTCGCGCACCTTTTCGATGCCGCCGTTTTCGCCCAACATCGCGCGCTCGTAGATAAGGCGGCATTCGAGGTGGTTGATCCAGCGGTCGTTGTGAGCGATGGCGCGGGTTTGGGTCTCGAGGTAGCTGGCGACGATCGCGTGATATTCGTCCCGCCGGCTCTCGAGGGTGCGCCACAGATCGGGTGCGACGCGGTATGCGATGGCCAGCGCTTGTTCCCTGGTCAGCTGTGCGGGCGAAAAAGAGGCTACGAGCGCTTCCCGATCAAGCTTGCTGCGCTGCCGCGCTCGCAGGTCTGCCTCGAGGCGCTTGATACGCCGGTGGCGCACATCGGGACGTTCCTTGTATTGCGCGTTCGCGATCGCCGCGCGTGCTCGGCGCTGCCAGTATTCGCTCTTGTCCCACAACGTGAGCGCCTGGCGGATGCTGGCGTCCATGCGCGCAAGGTCGCGGCGATGCCGACCTTCGCTGTGGTGCCCGACCAAGATCGGTTGGCCCAACGGGATATGCTCTGCGATTGCGTCAACGGCCGCGCGGCGGGCCTGCGCTTGCGCCTCGGCCCGGTCACTCGCGGCCGCGTACCGTTCAGCCCGTGCCTTGGCGCGCTCGGACAGGCTGGCGTCCTCATCGTCGATCTGTCCGCACAGTTCGATCAGCAGGTCTTCGCGCGGCGGAGTCCACATCGGAGCGACGAAAAGCGACTGCTTCGGCGCGTGGCGAAAGCCGGCTGCGTGGATGCGCTGGTACGTCTCCGAATCGAGCCTGGTTGCAGCGTACAGGCGCAGCTTGTTGTCTTCGGGTGAGTAAGTGGCAGTGAGGGTTTGCATGATTGCTCCGTCGAAAAGCCGCGATCGCCGAATTGGCGCCGACGCGGTATGCCGGGAGACCTCTTACTGAAGACCGCTTTTTGCTGTTGCTGTGGCCTTCCGTTCGTCGTCTCGCGAACAGGCCAGCTACGCCGGACGACGAGTCAAGGAAGAAGCGCGGGGTGGGGCGGGCCGCGCGCAACGCGCGCAACACGGCCCCGCGCGCCTTGACTCGCCGGGCGGCAAAGCTAAGGTCGCGGGAAAGTGACGGCGAGCGGAGGGCACGGCGATGCGGGTGCAAGGTGGAGGCGGGGTACGTGCACGCAGGGGCGGGCTGCAGTCACGGCGAGGCCCGCCCCGTCTCGAGAACCAGGCTTTTCAGGCTACGGCGCCGACAGTTCGCCTTGATGTATAGCTCGATTCGAGCTATACTGACTATGTCAGCGCGGCATTGGGCCAGCACTGTATGTCGAGGAGAGAGTCATGCGCGAATTCCAACACGGTCCGTTTCTGTATTCGGCGAATAATCAACGGTCGATCGCCGGCCGCCCTTGCCTCGACTGGGAGGTCCATTACGACGACCGAGGCCAGGCGCTTTGCTCTATGACTCTCCCCGCCGACTCGACTCAGTCGGCCGTGATCGAGGCTCTTGCCGACTCGGTCGCGTCGTTTCGAAGAAACGCGATGCGCGACGGAGCGGTCGACGTGCTGCAACTGGTGCGTCAGAGCGACGACGTCGTGCTCAGCGGCGTTCCTGTGCGGGCGCTTCCGGCGGGCATGTCGAATTGCCTGATGGATGATCGATTCCCGACCTGGGCGCAGGTCGCCGGCACGACGTTGCGGGTGCCGATGGACATCGCCGAATTCACGGAGCACGTCAGCCAGGCCCGCGCGCCGAAGAACGCCTGGATCGCAGGCCTGCTTCCTGACGAGGTGTTGACGCTCGATGCCGACGAGTGGCGGGCTCCGACGTCGTGGGAGATCCGGCACGTTGTGGGAGAGGGTTCGTTCACCGGGGTCACCGGCGCGCAGGCAGCAGCCCTCGTCGGGGTGGTCCCGCAGAATTTTCGGAAATACACAGCGCGCGAGGGGGCATCGGCGCGTCAATCGATCAGCTTCGCGATGTGGCATGCGCTGCTGCACCGACTTGGCGTGAAGGCGCTCGAAACGGAGGGGGCGTGATGATCGACGTGAAACTGCTCTCCGACGTCGAGCTGGCGCGCCTGATCTCGAGCGCGATGGCGGAGTGGGCGCAGCGGCAAGGGTTCGAGGCACAACAGACCGCTTCGGCGGCCACGGTGGCCGCCGCGGCGCCGCGGCGGCAGCTGAAAAGCGACGCTCACGCTGTCGAAGAGCCGAGCGAAGAGGACAAGCGATTCTGTCTGCACATCGCGCAACGTCTGCGGCGGAGTGACTACATCAAGGCCGACGAGCGCGCGCGAGTTGCCGAAATTGCCCGGACATCGCCGGATTGGGTTCGCCGGCAGGATTTGCCCACGTCGAAGAGCGCCGGGGACTGGGCGAAGGCACGGACAAAAAATAGGATTGGCTACGCGCGGGAGCGCTGATACACTGATTCCGCTGCTGAACAAGCAGCCGGAGGTTGATAGTTTTCTCTCCTGCTCCTGCCGTATAGGCAGCCCGGGGAAGTCAGCTCCTGGTCTGGCGTTTATCTGCCGCATAGGCAGCTTAGTGATGCTAGCTTTCGATCTTCGTATTCGCTGCTGCACAAGCAGCTCAGGTTAGTAAGGAAGTAGGCTTTGCTGCTGAACAGGCAGCTTGGCAACGAGGCCCCGCAATCGCGGGGCCTTTTTCATTTCGTCGAGCCCCGCGGTCGCAGTCCGATCTGGTCGAGCCCCGGGGCCCCGCCAACGGCCACTCCCTCAACCATGGCCAGGCCGACGGCATACGGCGAGGAATGGCCACAAGCTGACACTCAGCATTCCCGCTCGTGAGACCGCTTTAGGCTTGAAAGGAGGCATCCGCAAGTGCGTAGGTCACACGACCAAGTCGCAAATTCGATTGCCGAGGGCCAGAAGGAAGGTGGATATGTCCGTCGCTTCCGCCCGTGTGATGGCCTGCTTTTGATTAGTCACTGGATCGAGATCTGCCTCATGCACAATGGCATTTCGGCGCGTAGCAATCAGCCTCTGCTTGAGCTTGGCGACCTTGTCGGAAATTCCAAGGCCTAAAGCGATCTGCTGCCACTTCTGATCCTCATCCCAAATATAGCTCAGGCCATCGGCAATTTTCTTTGGATCTTGAAAGGATAAAGTGCTGAGTTTTTCGCGGACGATTTCCTCGAAGCGAACTGGCGGCGGCGGAACCGCGCCGGCCGCTAGGCCAGGCAGATGCTGGATGGCGACGGCCTCATTCAAGTATTTGCCCGTCGCCGGTCTTTGGCTCTCAAATATCCTCACCATGCCGATGCGAATCAAATCATGCATCAGCTTGTCAAACGCGCTAACGGCATTAACGACCTGCGAGCGCAGCAAATCATCGAACTGCGCGGGAATGGCGACAGCGTTGCTCAAATGATCGTAGAGGACTCCAAGCTCATCCGCCTGCTGAATGTTTTTATGAAAGACCGCCTTGGCGTTGAGCATAGTCATCAGTTCATGAGGTCCTGCAGCGTCTGTGCAACGGACGCAATCTGGCCATGGATCTGGTCGCGCTTTATGACCATATTGGCCAAGACGGGCCCAGTTGCGCCAAGTTCGTCATCGCGCAGTGCGAACACCGGTACGCCAGCCTGGTGAGAGCGCGGCAGCAAGGCACCGAAGTCCGGGATTTCCTCCAGACAGTAACCGCCATTGCTTAGCGCGTTCGGATACGCATTATCGGGTAGTGTGAGCCCCGCATTTCTGAGAGCGGGATACAGGCGACTCTGGGTGACAGCCTTTATCTCACCGATGTTGTCCCTGTAAGGTGCGGCCGCGCGGCCCCTTCGCACGTTGAAGCGCTGGATGACGGTGCCGGCGAACTTGGGCAGGCCCGGCCGCAGCGGGTATGCCGAATCCTGGAACGCCGTCTCGTTGTTCACCTTCCAGGAGCCCCACCTCGGGAAGATGGTTTCCAGCGTTTGCAACGCCATGATGGAGAACGGGTCAGGGTTCGTTGGGATCAGGACAAAGTCTGAGTTCAGGAAAAGGTTCTGATTGATCGCGCTCAGGCCCGGGTTGAGATCGACGATCGTGTAGTCAATTTGATTAGACTCTTCGACCTGGCGCATTAGCTCGTGGAAGGCACCTGGCAAGTTTTGCAGCGTAGCCAGCGCATTCGAAGTCTGCGCAAAGGTCAGTGAAGCATCGTATTCAGAGAGCGTCGCATGACCGGCCAGCAAGTGCAGCCGCGGTTGGCGGACCGGAGATTTACAGACCACGGGCTGGATGGGCGTGGGCTTGCCCGTGAAGGCTGGCGCGACCCCGTCCTTGATGTTGTGGAGGCGCGTCGCGTCGTCTAGGTAGTACGCATCGAAGTCATCGCCGAGTATCAAACTGGAGAGATTACATTGCGGGTCGGCATCGACCAGCAGGACCCGATGTCCCCGCTCGGCGAGCATCCAGCCCACGTTGTAGACGGTAGTGGTTTTACTGACGCCGCCCTTGTGGTTGAATAAGACCAATCGTTTTGCCATTTCTGGACTCCAAGAAGTGCTTCAGTCGTCAATAGCGGGGAATGATACTCCACCACCGGGGCGCGGGGCGCGGGGGCGATTCGAGGGGCGGTCTCGGCAGTTCAGAGCCGACTGGATCTGGTCGGTCAGTCCGATCCGGTGTTCCGATGTATTGGCTACAACTGAGTCAGCGCGATCGGCGCCGTTCCATCGCCAAGATGGCGGACATGATGTGATGTCGCCGCCCCCTGCGACCGCAATCGGCACCGGTGCTAATGACTACGATTCGCGGCCTAGCGGTCGCCTATTCTAGACGAGTGATGGACCGCTTCGGGTCGCCTAACGCCGTTCGCGGCGCGCCAGAACAGCCGTTCGCTGCCCCAGGCACGTGCTATCGTCGGAAACGGCTCGCGACGGCTAGACACTCATGACATGTTGCTGGCCAACGTCGGGCCAAAAGGGCTATGCGGGCGGCGCCCAGCTCAAGCGAATGGGGGCAGGACAGATTGTTGCGCTCACAACCAATTTGACATAATGGAATTTAACGGCGCCGCAGCTGTAGTCGTCTTGGGAAGCGTCGAATTTTCTGGTAGCGCACTGCTGGACAATCGGTTCTCGTGCCGACGCCGCTCTATAGAAACCGGCGTCGGGGTCGCCGCCCCGCAAAGAATTTTCCCCATTTCCCCATCCTCTTATACGTGCGCAGACGAGCCTTCCTGACCATCCAGACGAAGTGCGATAGGACCGTAGGCGGTCAGGATCTTGGTGATGCCGAGCTCGTCATCGACGGCGAGTGCGTCGCGCTCGGCAACCAGCACGGCACGCGCGGCGATCGCCTGGGCGAGCATTGGCTGGCTCAGTTCAGCTCGCGACTCCTCCACGGCGATCAATTCCACCTGGCGCGCGATAAGTTGGCCGATGGTCTGGCAGGCCACTTCGTATTCGACGGATACCATCTGCGTCCTCAATTTTCGTCGGATTGATTGGTTAGTAGATCGGGCTGGATCAGAAACCGCGCCGGGTCGTCACCCAGCCAGACTGGCTGGCGACCCTTCCCTGTCCATGTTTTGCCTGAGATCGGATCGCGATACATGGGTGTGTTCGACACTCGAGTCGAACGGCGCTTCGCGGCCTTCTCATGCAGGTCGTCGACACCGATATCAAGATCCTTCATCAGATCCCGAATCTGCACGATTGCAGCATCGCGCTCCGCCTTTCGTGCGATGGCAATGCGAGCATCGAGCGCTTCCAATTCCGCGAGGAGAGACAGGTAACCTTTTGTCGTCATGTTTATCGCTGTAGTTAACGTCTGTTTGAGCTCACCTACTGCTTCACAAGGAGAGGAACGCCGCAATTTTTCGTGCGGGTCACCCTCATGCGCGCCATTTTACGGTTGCGTCAGTGTGCGCTTGCAGCGCATGGATTCCAGGTCGAGTCGCGCGCGCAGATGTCGATGCTGCCCCGCCTGCAGCCGCGGTGCTTCTACGATCTTGTCATTGAGGTGGCCATCGTCCGGCCTGGCCCGGTACAGGGTGGCATGGTCCATCCGTTCCTGCGGCGCCGCCAGGGCGAGGAGCCAGTCACCTACCCTTCGCCTGACGTCGAGAAGGCATTGAAGCGCACGCTCGGCGTGCCGATCTTCCAGGAGCAAGTGATGCAGGTTGCGATGCTCGCGGCCGGCTTCTCTGCCGGCGAAGCAGACCAGCTACGCCGCGCGATGGCTGCCTGGAAGCGCAAGGGCGGCCTGGAGCCCTACCACGAGCGGCTGGTCGACGGGATGCTCGCTCGCGGATACGACCGAGATTTCGCCGAGGCCATCTTCGCGCAGATCAAGGGCTTCGGCGACTACGGCTTTCCGGAGAGCCACGCGGCCAGTTTTGCCTTGCTCGTCTACGCCAGCGCCTGGCTGCGCAGGCACGAACCAGCCGTCTTCCTCGCCGCGTTGCTGAACAGCCAGCCGATGGGCTTCTACACGCCCTCGCAACTGCTGCAGGATGCCAAGCGTCGCGACGTGTGCGTGTTGCCGGTCGACGTGGCCGTCAGCACGTGGGATTCGGTGCTCGAAGGTGCGACGACGGCATCTCCCGTGCGCTTGGGCATGTCCCTCGTGAGCGGGATGCGAGAGGAAGCTGCGGCGCGTATCGAGCTGGCGCGCGCCGTGCGGCCGTTCGTCGACGTCGCGGATCTCGCCAGGCGGGCCGCGCTCGATCGGCACGACCTGCAGGTGCTCGCCCGGGCGGGAGCGTTGCGCTCCCTAGCCGGCAACAATCGACGCGACGCCATGTGGCTTGCTGCTGCCGCCGTGCCAGACCGCGGCATCCTGCGCGGCACCGAGCGCGACGACGCGGCGCCTGCCCTTGTACAGGCCTCAGAGGGGCACGAGATCCTGACCGACTACCGCGCGATGGGCTTCACGCTCGGCCGCCATCCGCTCGAGCTCCTGCGAGATCGGCTGCGGTCCGATCGGCTGCTGCCGGCGGCCGAGCTCTCGCAGCTGCGCAACGGCCAGTTCGCGCGGGCGTGCGGGATCGTCACGGTGCGGCAACGGCCAGGCACGGCGAAGGGCGTGCTGTTCATCACGTTGGAAGACGAGACTGGCCAGACCAACGTGATCGTTTGGCCGACATTGCTCGAGCAATATCGCCGCGAAGCGCTTGGCGCGTCATTGCTGGCCGTCTACGGGATCTGGCAGACAGACGGCCAGGTCGAGCACCTGGTTGCCAAGCGTCTGGTGGATCGGACTGAGCTGCTCGGCGCGTTGCGCGTCGAGTCGCACGATTTTCATTGAACGATGTCCGACGGAGAACGAACCATGAATCGGGAACAGCGTGAAGAGGCCTCACGTCGATGGGTGCAGGCTGCAGCGCAAACAGCGGAAGCCCAGGCAATGATCGCGCTCGGCTGGCAAGTGGTAAGAGGCCAGTTCAAAAACCCTGCTCAGCTCGTCTGAAGATGTTCCAACAGATGAGCGAGCAGCCAAGTTTGAGGAATGCTTCGTGAATGTAGGCACGTCGCTCGAAGCGAGTGCGTAGGCGCCGGAAATTGTGTAGCCAGGAATGCGTACGTTCGACCACCCAACGATACTTGCCCAGACCACTGCCATGCTCGGTCCGGCGCTTGGCGATCACGGGCTTGATACCGCGTTCGCGCAACGCGCGACGATGTCGGGTGGAATCGTAGCCGCGATCGGCGTAGACGACGCCGGGCTTCTGAAGCGCTCGGCCACGAACGCCGCGAATGGGTGGAATCGCATCAACGAGCGGCAGCAACTGCGTGACGTCGTTGGTGTTCGCGCCAGTCAGGATCGCAACGAGAGGAACGCCGTTGGCGTCTACGAGGACGTGGTGCTTGGAACCGGGTCGCGCGCGATCGGTGGGGTTCGGGCCAGTTTTTCGCCCGCCCCAACGGCGCGCACGGACGACGAATCGACCGCAGCGTATGACAGATCGATTTGGCCGGCCGCACGCAACTTGTCGAGAAGCAACTCGTGCAGTTGGTCCCATACACCAGCCTTTTGCCAGTCGCTCAATCGCCGCCAGCATGTGGCGCCCGAGCCAAAGCCCAGACGAGTCGGCAAGTGGTTCCAACGAATTCCCGTTTTGAACACGAACAGGATGCCGTTGAGAGCCGCACGGTCGGACACGCGCGGGCGACCAGGATCGCTCTTCGCTCGAAGCTTCGCAGGTGGCAGCAATGGTTCGATCAGTATCCACAGTTCGTCGTCAATGATTGGCGCTTCCATCCTTGGACTTCCGTTGTTCTGATGCCCAAGGTTAACAGCTTGCCGAGGAAGTAAACAGCCCCTCTCGGGAGTTTTTGAACTGGCCTCTAAGTCCTTACGGTTATTCGCATTCAACTGGCTGGACGATCGAGGATATTCGCACCGACGGGAAGTGGGAGACGTTTTTGTGGAAAGGCAGACATATCCACGACCGATTCGAGACACCACTGGACGCAGCCACCCACCGCGCTGATTTTCTCGCTGCGTGATGATATGCAGATCGACGGCGCGCCCTCTCTTCTTCGGTATCGGACAAGTGTAGGTGTTCGGCATCCTGTACTCGACCGAATGCCAGCCAGCTAGATAAGGTGTGGCGCGATACACTACTCTCGTCCCTCGATAACCTCTGTTTCCTATGTCATCTTCATTTCAGCCGACTGCGGAGCAGGAGTTATGCGTCGCGACCGCGGCGACCGGCACGAACCTGAAGATCAAGGCTTTCGCCGGTGCCGGCAAGACTTCAACGTTGCAGCTCATTGCGGCCTCCCAGCACGCACGGAAGGGCAGCTATCTGGCCTTCAATCGCGATATCGCCGACTATGCACGTCGGAAATTTCCGTCCAACGTCACTTCGCGGACCGTCCACGCTGCCGCATATGCAGCAGCCTCGTCGAAGATACGCGCCCGGATGCAGCTCGCCACTGAGCCCTCACACGAACTCGCTGCTCGACTTGGGCTTAACCCCGTCCGCGTGAGACGTGTGGTGGGCGATCCGATCGAACTGACGCTGTTTGAACTCGGGCAGATGGTGGTGGAGGGCCTCGGCGCGTATTGTCGCTCGGCCGATGCGCAGCCCTCAATCTCGCACATTACTGTCGACGAGCGCATCGACGAACACGATGCCAACACACTGCGGCAATGGCTGTTACCTTCTGTCCAACGGCTATGGCATGAGAGCGCCGATCCCAATGGCCGAAGCGCAATTAGTCCCGACGTCACGCTCAAGCTCTGGGCGTTGGCCAAGCCCTACATCGCGTCGGACTTCATCTTGTTCGACGAAGCACAGGACAGCGACGGCGTGATGCTGTCAGTTCTAGAGCGACAGCGCCACGCTCAAATCATCTATGTCGGTGACCCCTACCAACAGATCTACGAATGGCGAGGCGCCGTCAATGCGATGGAGAAAATATCGGCGCCCGAGTGCGCCCTGACCGAATCCTTTCGGTTCGGTACGACGGTGGCCGTACTCGCGAGTCGCCTTCTCGCCCTGATGGGCGAAACAACACCGCTTCGCGGTCAGGAAACGATCGGCACGGAACTCGTTGAAGACCCAACGATAGCTCCGCCCGTCGACGCCGTCCTGTGCCGCAAGAACGTGACGGCTGTTTGGCAATATGCGGTGGGCCTTGAGCTGGGACATCGTCCGACGATTCGGATGAGCCCTGCGGAGATCGAAGCCTTTGCCGACGCAGCAGACATGCTGCAGGCGGGACGACGTGCCTTCCGCCCTGCCGCGTTCTCGCTGTTCGAATCATGGGAAGACGCACGAGCCTTTTCGCGAAGTGCGATCGGTGTCGATCTGTTGCCGATAGTCGAACTGATTGATCAATGTGGCACGGACTATCTGCGCCGCGTTGCCCGCCATGCGGGAATGAACAGCTCGGGTGACTACGTCGTATCGACGATTCACCGCGCGAAGGGACTCGAGTACAAGAGGGTAAGGATCGCTAATGACTTCAACTTCAAGTTCGAGGAAGGACGTTTCTTGTTAGAGGACGACGAGATGCGATTGCTCTATGTGGCCATTACCCGGGCCAAGCATTTGCTTGATGTCGCATCTTTGCGGGACGACTTGGTGCGCCTCATCACTCAAAGGCGGTAGCTCACCCGCCGTTTGGCTACACGATTCGTCCTAGGTCACCAGCGTCTCCAGCCCCCGGGGGGCCAGGAAACCGGCCCCAACCCGACTGATCGCGGCAAGCTCGGATCGAAACGACACATCGTCGTAGATGCACGTGGCATTCCTCTGGCCGTCACGATCACGGGAGCCAACCGACACGATTCGATGGCATTCGAGTCCACGCTCGATGCCATTCCTGCCGTGCCGGGCCTGAATGGTCAGCCGCGCAAGCGGCCGACCAAACTGCACGCCGACAAAGGGTATGACTTCGCTCGTTGCGGGCGCTATCTGAGACAGCGCGGCATCAAGGCCCGTATTGCCCGCCGCGGTGTCGAAAGTCGCGAGCGACTTGGGCGGCATCGTTGGGTGGTCGAGCGCACCCATGCCTGGTTCGCGGGGTTCGGCAAGCTCCGGATTCGCTTCGAGCGGCGCCTCGATATTCATGCCGCCTTGCTTGTGCTGGCTGCCGCTGTCATCTGCGCGAGGTTCGTGGATGACTTGTGTTAGCGACTCTTATTGCGTTCTACGCTGACCGGCAGCACTCGCGTGTTGCTCCGCAAAGTCCGCGAGCGTGCGCAACGCGTCTCGTGCGGAGCGCAAATAGAACGACTGCAACTGGAACACGTGCCAGCGCCCCGCATGGACCTCGAGCGTGCAGCGCACGCCGCATGCGTTGGCGTGCGAGGCAAGCCGCAGTGAATCGGACAGCAATATCTCCTGAGCGCCCACCTGGACCATCATCGGCGGCAGGCCGCACAGATCGGTATCGAGCGGTCCGCCAGCGGCTGCAGGATCGGGACCGTGATACCAGCGCAGGCCTTGCTCCAGCCAGCCGCGACGGATCATCGGATCGTGGCCGCTGCGCGTCGAGAGCGTTTCGCCGCCGAGTGCCGCGTCGGTGACTGGCGAGATCAGCGCGAGCGCGGCGGGCATGGCCTTGCCGCGCTCGCGCAGCGCCGCCGCCAAGGCCAGCGCGAGCGCGCCACCTGCCGAATCGCCCGCGACGACGATGCGCTCCGGCGCATAACCTTGCGCGCGCATCGTTGCATAGGCGTCCAGCGCGTCGTCGAGTGCCGCCGGATGCGGGTGCTCCGGCGCGAGCCGGTAGTCGGGCACCCAAACCGCCATGCCCGATTCGTGGGCGAGCCGCGTCGTCACGCTGCGGTGCGTGCCCGGGCCTCCGAGGCAGAATGCGCCGCCGTGCAGATAGAGGATCGCGCCGCCGGTATCCCCGCGTTTGGGCGCGACCACCTCCGTATATACGCCGCCCGCGGGCGTGCGATAACGGATCACGCCGCCAACGCCAGGCATCAGCAGCGACAGCATCCCGACGATGCGCCGCTGGCAGACGACGCCGAATGGCGGTCCGATCAGCGAGCGGAAGCCGAATCGCAGAAAGCCACGCAGGAAGCTCGCGTTGAGTTTTTCCAGCATGCTGGCGGGCTCGGCAACGGCGACCCCGGCCGCCTGTCCGGCGAGTCCCGGCAACACCGTCGAGAACCGGTAGGCGGCGAGCCCAGAGAAGCGCGTGAGCCAGCGGTACGAGAGTGTGAAGCCCGGCCAGTTGGTACTGTTGTGTCCGGACGCATCGACGTACCAGCTCTTGCAGCCATTCCATACCGAATCAGTGAGGCGCTGCTGCACGTGCAGATTGAATCGCCGGTAGCGGCGCGGATCGACGTCGATCGCGCTTGCCCCCGAACGCTGCATCGCGCGCACGCAGCGCATCACATGGGCGATCTGGCTTTCGAGCATGTAGACGATCGAATTATGGCCGAGGTTGGTATTCGGGCCGTACAGCATGAAGAAGTTGGGAAAGCCTGGCACGGTCATGCCGAGCCAGGCCTGCGCGCCGCGCCGCCAGACCTCGTTTAGGTCGAGTCCGCTGCGCCCCGAGATGCGCATTGGCGAGAGGAATTCGGTGGCAGCAAACCCCGTGCCATAGACGATCGCGTCGACCTCGTGAAGTGTGCCATCAGTGGTCTCGACCCCGTGCCCGGTGACGCGCCGAATACCTTGCGTGACGAGTTCGACGTTGTCCCGACTCATCGCCGCAAGATAGTCACTCGACAGCAGGATTCGCTTGCACCCGATCGGATAGTCGGGCGTGAGCCGTTTGCGCAGAGCCGCGTCGGGAACCTGCTGGGTCAGCAACTTGCGGAATGGCCGGCCGACCGCAAATTTCATCAGCCCATTCAGACGCGTGAATGCGATCGCACGCGACTCGTAGCGCAGGTAGATCGCAGCGCGATGCAGTTTCATCGCCCACGGCAATCTGCGGAACAGCGCACGTTGCCATGGGCTGTACTCACGGTCCGCGCGCGGCATCAGGTAGGCGGGTGAACGCTGGAACACCGTGAGCGACTGCACGGTATCGGCGATTGCGGGCACGAACTGGATCGCGGACGCGCCGGTGCCGATAACCGCGACGCGCTTTCCGGCGAGCGAATACTCGTGATCCCAGTGTGCGGAATGAAACGCGCGGCCACGGAACGTGTCGATGCCGGGCAGGTTCGGCAACGCCGGCCGGCTCAACTGGCCCGTACCGCTGATCAGCAACGCCGCGCTAAGCGTCGAGCCGTCTGACAACGTCAAGCGCCATAGCGCATGGGGCTCGTCGTAGCGTGCATGCGTGACCTCCGCATGAAAGCGCAGATACCGATCGAGTCCGTATTTGGCCGCACAACGCCGCAGGTACGCGTAAATCTCCGGCTGCCGCGCGAACGTTCGCGTCCATTCGGGATTCGGTTCAAACGAGAACGAGTAGAGATGCGAGGGCACGTCACATGCCGCGCCGGGATAGCTGTTGTCACGCCATACGCCGCCCACGTCATGCGAGCGCTCAAGAATCAGGAAGTCATCGATGCCCGCACGCTTGAGCGCGACGCCCATGCCGATGCCGGCAAAGCCCGCGCCTATGACGATGGCGGCCAGTGGTTCTGTGCTGCCGCTCATGACGGTCGAGTCAGGCGATTGCATGGCGGGTCTCCTCGGGGTAGGTGTGGGGCGCGTCGGCAGCGCGGGGTTCGGTATGGGCTGCGGTGCGTGCATCGGTAAACAGCGCACCCACGCGACTAACGCCGCGTATCAGATCGACCGCTTTCTCCGCGATCATGATCGTAGGCGCGTTGGTGTTGCCGCCGATCAGCGTCGGCATCACGGACGCGTCGACGATGCGCAACCCTTCCAGCCCGCGTACGCGCAATTGAGGATCGACCACGGCGAGCGCGTCTTGTCCCATCCGGCACGTGCCGACCGGGTGATACACGGTGTCGGTGCGTTGCCGGAGCACGTCGCGGATCTCGTCGTAGGTGCTCGCGTGCTTGGTAAATGCATCGCGCGTCGTCCACTGCGCAAGCGCGGGCGCTTGCATGAGCCGGCGCGTGAGCTTGAAGGCGGCCACCATATCGTCGAGATCGCGCGGATCGTCGAAGAAGGCCGGATCGATGCGCGGCGCGTCGAGCGGATCGGCGCTGCGCAGCATGACCGAGCCGCGGCTGCGCGGCCGCAGCAGGCACACGTGGCACGACAGCCCATGGCCCAAGTGGAACCGGCGCGCATGATCGTCGACGAGCGCAACGACGAAATGCAACTGGATGTCGGGAGCGTCGAGCCCGGCGCGCGTCTTCAGAAAACCGCCGCCTTCCGCGAAGTTCGACGTCAGCATGCCGCGGCGTTCGCGGCGAAAGCGCGTCAGTTCGCGCAGCATGCGCAAGCCGCCGCGCACCGATACGCCCATTGTGTCCGCGCTGCGCGTGCGGTAGCCGAAGATGAAATCCGGATGATCCTGCAGGTTGCGGCCGACGCCGGGCAGGTCGGCACGCACAGGAATGCCGAATTGCTGAAGCTCGCGGGCCGGGCCAACGCCCGACAGCATCAGTAACTGCGGCGTCTGCAGCGCGCCGGCCGCGAGCACGACTTCGCGCCGGGCGCGCAACGTGCGGACTTCGCCGTGCTGCCGCACCTCGACGCCCGCCGCACGCGTGCCTTCGAACAGGATGCGCAGCACCTGCGCGTGCGTCTCGACCGTCAGGTTGTCGCGGCGACCCACGTGCGGTAGCAGGTATGCGCGCGCGGCGCTCCAGCGCTCGCCGTGCTTCTGCGTGACTTGGTAGAGGCCGATACCTTCCTGCTGCGCGCCGTTGAAATCGTCGGTCAGCGGCAGGCCGGTTTGCCGGGCCGCCTCGCGATAGCGCGCGTGGAAAGGGTTGTCGGTGCGCAGGTCGCTGACCCACAGCGGTCCGTCGCGGCCGTGCCATTCGTCGTCGAAGCGCTCGTTGTGCTCGCTCAGGCGGAAGTATGGCAGCACGTTGTCGTATGCCCAGCCTTCGTTGCCGAGCGCAGCCCAGCCATCGTAGTCGATGCGATGGCCTCGGATGTAGACCATCGCGTTGATCGCGGACGAGCCTCCGAGCGACTTGCCGCGCGGCTGGTAGCCGATGCGCCCCCCGAGGCCCGGCTGCGGTACCGTGTCGAACGCCCAGTTGTTGACGCGGGTCGGCAGCATCGCGACGGCGCCTGTCGGCACGTTGACGATCGCGCCATCGCCGCGGCCGCCGGCCTCGAGCACGCAGACGGAGATGGCTGGGTCTTCGGTCAGGCGCCCTGCGACGACGCACCCGCCCGAACCGCCGCCTACGATGATGTAGTCGAAAGTCTTGCTCATGGAATCATCTCCGGAAAATCGGTGGATCACGCGAAGCGCGTCAGCACGCGCAGCAGCAAGTCGAAGGTCTTGCCGTACGGCGGATGGAACAGCGCGGTGCCGCTGCGGCGCGCCTGGTGGAACACGGGCTTGTGGTGACTGAACGTGTCGAAGCCCCACTTGCCGTGATACGCGCCGATCCCACTTGGGCCGACGCCGCCGAACGGCTGGTGTTCCTGCGCGAGGTGCCAGAGGCAGTCATTTACGGTGACGCCGCCCGACACCGTCTCGCGCAGCACGCGGTCGCGGCGCACAGCGTCGCGACCGAACCAGTAAAGCGCGAGCGGGCGCGGCCGGCGGCTGACGTAGTCGATCGCGTCGTCGACGCTCGCGTATTCGACGATCGGCAGCACGGGACCGAAGATCTCCTCGCGCATCAGCCGCATCGTGTCGCGCGCGCCGATCACGACGGTCGGCGGACACTTGCGCGACGCCCCGTCGAAGCGCTCGCCGGCCGGGTTGATTTCGAGCACGCGTGCGCCGCCGTCGCGCGCCTCGTCGATCAGTGCCGCGAGCCGGCCGCGGTGCCGCGCGCCGATGATCGCCGTGTAGTCGGGATTGGCTGCAAGCGTCGGGTAGCGGCGCACGATCGCGTCCGACAGCCGCGCGGCAACCGTCTCCGCGGTGCCAGCCGGCACGAGCAGGTAGTCGGGAGCGATGCAGGTCTGGCCCGCGTTCAGCAGTTTGCCGAACGCGATGCGCGCGGCGGCGTGCGCGATGTCGCACGACGGATCGAGGATTGCGGGCGATTTGCCGCCCAGTTCGAGCGTGACGGGCGTGAGGTTCGCGGCCGCAGCCAGCGCGACGTCGCGGCCGACCGCAGTCGAGCCCGTGAAGAACAGGTGATCAAACGGCAGGCCCGCGAACGCCTTCGCGGTGTCGACGTCGCCCCTCACGATGCTAAGTTCGTCGGCGTCGAACGCGTCGGCGACGAGCGTGTCGAGCAGCGCCGACAGCCGCGGCGTCAGTTCCGACGGCTTGACCAGCACGCGGTTGCCGGCGGCGAGCGCCGCGACTGCGGGGCCGAGCGCGAGCTGGAGCGGGTAATTCCACGGCGCCATCACGCCAACCACGCCGAGCGGCTGCGGCGCGAGCCGGTTGTAGCCGGGACGGAAGTGCGGCGCGGTTGGCACGCGGCATTCGCTCATCCATTGCTTTAGATGCGTATGCGCATGGCGAATGCCGCTGCGGACGACGAAAAGTTCGGCAAGGCGCGTCTCGTGCGCGGACCGTCCGCCGAAATCGGCATCGATCGCATGCACGATCGCGGGCTCGTGCGCGTCGAGCAGGGCGCGCAGGCGATCGAGACGCGATATCCGCGTCGAGAGCGGCGGAGCGGGGTCACGGGCAAACGCTTCGCGCTGGCGCTCGAAGCGGACCGCGAGATCGGTGGGGCGACTCGGGTGCATGGTGTCTCCTGCGGAAGCGATGGTGTCGTTCGGACGACGACTAGACAACGCCGATGGTGCCGGCTGTATGGGAAAACGCCAATGGTGCTTCGGGACAATTGTTTTAGTATTTGGGACAAATCGGCGCTTTGAGGGTTTCTCCGCATGAGCTTCTGGGACTTCACCCGGAGTCCGGCCAGCGCCCGGTTGCTGGTCGATTTCGGCGACGAACGCGGCGTGTCTCACGCGGCGCTGCTGGCCGGCACGGGGTTGACGGACGCGCAACTCGACGACCCGAACGTTGAGGTGACGGCCGCACAGGAACTGCGGTTGACGGGCAACCTGCTGCGCTCGCTCGGGCATCCGGCCGGTCTCGGGTTCGAGGTCGGCCTGCGCTACCATTTCTCCGCATACGGCGTGTGGGGCTACGGGCTGATTGCGAGCGCCACCGCGCGCGACGCGCTTGCGCTGGCGATGCGTTTCCTACCACTTACCTACGCGTTCACCGTCATCACGTATCGCGAAGAACCCGACGCGGGTGTGCTCAATTTCGGCGCGCCGGAGCTACCGGATGCTCTGAGCCGGTTCTGCGTCGAGCGCGACATGGCAGCGGCGGCGATGCTGCTGCAGGACACGGCAGGGGGGGATTTCGCGCTGTCGCGGTTCACGGTACAGGCCGCGCGCGCGACACCGGCACGCCATACGACGGCACCCGTGCTGCGGATCGGCGGCGTCGAGCCCGAGTACGGCGCGCGTTCGAACAGTCTCGCATTCGCGCGCGCGTACCTCGACCGGCCGCTGCCGCACGCGAACCCGATCACGGTATCGATGTGCGAACAAATGTGCAGCCGGCTGCTCGACGCACGGCGGGCCCGCATCGGTACGTCGACGATGATTCGCCACTACCTGAATGCGACGTGGGGCGGGGCGTCGCTTTCGCTTGAAGAAATGGCTCGGATGATGAACACGAGCGCGCGCACGCTCAAGCGCAGGCTGCAGGAAGATGGCACGACCTTCCGAACCCTGCTCAATGAATCGCGCAGCGCGATGGCCGAAACGCTGTTGAGCGACGCGCACCTGACGCTCACAGAAATTGCGGAGCGGCTTGGTTTCAGCGACTTGTCAAGTTTCTCCCAAGCGTTCAAGAGATGGTACGGGGTCGCGCCGCAGGTTCATCGCGCGGGAATGGCGCACAGACGGAAAGGGACGAGCCGATAAGGCGGAAATATTCGCAGGAGACCGCCGGTCGGCGAGGAAGCGCAGCGGTAGATGTGAATAACGCGTTCGGCGCACCGCGAATGCAAGCTCCACTACCCTAAAAGGAATGACGGGTTGCTGACCGCAGCGGCCGCTCAAATGTAAGCGCTCTTTGAAGGACGCCATTGCACGACGAGGCTGATTCACCGAGGCTACGTGTCCATGTTCAATGAGCGTGGACAGGTGTGCATGAACGAGCAACACGGAGGTTTGCAGAGCCGGTTGGTGGCCGATCGCAAGCGAGACGGACGGCGCAAGTACGACGAGGATGCGAAGCGCGAGTTGATACAGGCGTGTCTGAAGCCAGGGGTGTCGATCGCGCGGACGGCCATGGAGCACGACATCAATCCGAACCTCGTTCGGACGTGGATTTCCAAGTATCAGCGCGAACAAGCCGCGGGCGAGATAGCCAGCTCCGCGGCGGAGCCGTCACGAGAGGCTCGCGTCGAGTTGTCGACGGCTTCCGTGCCTGAGGAATCAGCCTTCATGCAGGTCGTCACCTCTGCGGCTGCCCCCACTCCGGCTAAATCGGCTGCGGTGTCCTCGCTGAAGGTGCACTTACCAAACGGCGTTTCCTTGGAGCTGAGCCAGGCGAACTTCGATGAACTGACGATGCTCGTCCAGATGCTCGGGAGGCTGCCGTGTTCCGGTTCGACGAAGGGCTGAAGGTCTACCTGCATCGCGATCCGGTCGACTTCCGCATGGGCATCAACGGGCTGTCGATCCTGGTCGAACAGGCGATGCGCCTGAACTCAATGACCTCGGCGCTGTTCGTCTTCGGCAACCGCCGTCGTGATCGAGTCAAGATCCTCGGCTGGGGCGGCAACGGTTTCTGGTTACTGCTCAAGCGACTCGAAGCCGACCGCTTCGTCTGGCCGAACGGTGGCGACACGATCACGATCAGCACCGAGCAGTTGCACTGGCTGCTCGACGGCATCGACCTGGCCGTGATCCAGAAGCATCCCCAGCGATATTACGCGCGGATGAGCTGAACACCACGCAGGTGGCGTGGTCTAATTGGCCATGCCGAACAGCCCCGTCATGCCGAGTGTTGAGCAATACCAGGCACTGCTCGCCGAACGCGATGCGCTGCGCGGTGAGCTTCGGCTCGTGACGGCTCAGCGCGATCTGGCCGAAGAGAAACTGCGGGCCTACAAGCACGAACTGTTCGGCGCCTCGAGCGAGGCGCGCCATGCCGACCAGCTCGGCCTGTTCAACGAAGCCGAGGCGCTGGCGACGACTGCCGACGCGCCCGCGCGCGAGGATATGCCCGGTACATCGGTCGCGGCCCACACGCGAGGCAAGCGCGGGCGCAAACCACTCGATCCGAATCTGCCGCGCGAGGTCGTGCGGCACGAGCTGCCCGAGTCCGAACGGTTCTGCGCCCATGACGGCCAGGCCCTCGTCGAGATCGGCGTGGAAACGAGCGAACAGCTCGACGTGATTCCCGAGCAAGTGCGCGTCGTTCAGCACCAGCGGGTCAAGTACGCGTGCCCATGCTGCGATCTCGGCATCAAGGTCACGCTGGCGCCGACGCGCATCATTCCGCGCGGGCTGCTCACGGAATCCGCGCTGGCGTGGATCATCACCGGCAAGTATCAGTACGGCATGCCGCTGTATCGTCAGGCCACACTGCTGCGTCGCTTCGGCGGTGACATCTCGTCGAATACGCTGGCCGCCAGCGTGGTGCGGGTAGGTCTGGCCACGCAGCCGGTGATCAACCTGATGCGCGACGCGCTGCTCGAATCGAACTTGATCTACGGCGACGAAACCACGTTCCAGGTGCTGAAGGAACCAGGACGAAGGCCGCAGACGAAGAGTTACCTGTGGGCGCAGGTCAACGGCTCGGGGCCGTCCGTGCGGATGTTCTCCTACTCGCCCGGGCGCGGTGCTCAACATGCGCAGAAGCTGTATGCCGGTGTACAGCCCGGCACTGCGCTGATGACGGATGGCTACGAGCTCTATAACGGCATCGCCCACGATCACCAGCTCGTGCATCTCGGATGCTGGGCACACGTGCGCCGCGGCTTCATCAAGGCCGAGGAGTCGGTGCCGAAGGCGGCACGCTCACCGGATCTGCTGGCCACACGCTTCGTGGCACTGATCGGCAAGCTGTTCGCGGCCGAGGCGCGCAGCGCGAAGTGGGAGTCTGAACGTCGGCGACGGCTGCGCGCCCGGTACAGCGCCCGCGTGCTCGTCATCATCGAGCGCATGCTAATCGAGCATCTGCCGGGCGTCGTGCCGTCGAGTTTGCTCGGCAAGGCATTGCAGTACATGAACGGACAGTGGCCCAAGCTGGTCCGCTACGTCGAGAACGGCAACTGGCCGATCTCGAACAACCTGTGCGAGAACGCGATAAGGCCGTTCGTCGTCGGCCGCAAGGGCTGGCTGTTCTCTGATACGGTCGCCGGTGCGCAGGCCAGTGCCAACCTGTACTCCCTCGTCGAGACGTGCAAGGCGAACGGCATCGAGCCGTATCGCTATCTGGTCTGGCTGTTCACCAGGTTGCCGCTCGCTGCAACCGCCGACGACTACGCCGATCTCATGCCTTGGAGAATGTCTGCTGGCCTCAACCGCTGAGGGGCGTCGTTAAAAGACCGCGTACGATCTATCTCTCGGAGGAGCGGGCACTGGCGGCTCGCGACGTCATCCGCTTCACGCGCGGAGACGAACTGGTCAAGAACGGCCATGAGGCGACGGTGGTCTCCATCCAGGGCAACCAGGCCGTTCTTCGTCTCGCGGACGGAAAGGAGATCCCGTGGGATCTCGACGCCCAACGTCACTGGGATCATGCCTACGCGGCGACGGTCCACGCTGGCCAGGGCGCGACGCGGGAGCAGGCCATCCTGCACATCCCGTCCGAAAAGCTCGGGCGCGATCCTGACGACCCACGCCGACAATCCGACATTGCGATGACCGTGCGTCGCATTTTCGGTGACCGCAGCTTCTACGTCGGCATCACCCGCGCCGTCGACGATCTGCTAGTCTATACGACAGGCGCCGAGACGGCCCGATGGGCAGTCAGCCAGCATCAGGACAAGTCGAGCGCTCTCCAGACGCTACGTGAACACGATGAGGCGCAACAGGCCGTATCTGCTCCACAACGCCAGCGACGGCAACAGGTGGTTCAGGAGATGCAGACCGATCCGGATTGAGCACATCGAAACGGCGGCCGCCAGCTAGGCCTCCTGGAGAGCGTTTCCCACGTTTGATTAGTTTCTGCAGGGTTTAACCAACGCGCCTGCCACACGCATCGTTTCGCGAGTTGCGCTCACGAAACCTTAGTGCGTGTCCTACCGATTTCTCGCCCGCGATCGACAGGCTTGGTACTCTCGCGTCGAAATGACTCGGCATCCGAAAAAGGCGCCGTGGGCGTTGCCATGCGCCGGTGTCAGACGACCCTCCGTTGACGCTGAGCGATAAAAAAACGTGAGAGCATCAGTACTCCGGCAGTGCATTTAGTATCTCAGCTTGACATCGTCTCGCTAACCGGTGGGCCGCCACTCCAGCCTGTTATCGGAGAGTTCGAAACAGTACGAGTGCTGAGTTCAGTTTCAATTCGACGCAGTATGATCATCGCGAAATTGACGATGGGCTTTCCTGGGCCGAAGATGTCCGCGACGCCGAGACGGCGGAGCTCCAGCTGGTCCGAATCGGGAATCACGCCGCCGAGAAACACGGGCAGCCGGTGCGGCAGATGCCGGTCCATGCCATCCATCAGCGCTGGGATCGAGACGCCATGTCCCGCAGTCAACGACGAGATGCCGATCGCGTGAACCCGTTCTGAAGATGCAATTCGGACCACTTCCTCGGCAGTTTGGAAAAGAATTCCTGTCACGACCGAAAAACCGAGATCCTCGAGCGCGCCCGACACCACCCCGATCCCACGATCATGGCCGTCCTGACCCAGCTTCGCCATCAGAATGCGCGGCGGGCCACCGTGCGTGGCCGAGAAGCGCGCGATTGCAGCAGTAAGGTGTCGCCATCCCGCATCATTTTCGAATTCGCGTTTGTATACGCCCGCGAGCACCTCCGTTCGAACCGAATACCGGCCCCACACGGCCTCGATCGCGGCCGAGATTTCTCCGACCGTCGCGCGAACGCGAGCCGCCTGGATTGCCGCGTCGAGCAGGTTGCGCCGGCCTCGGCCGGGCGGCTCGCAGGTGGCCGCATCTCGCAACGCGGCCAGCGCGGTGTCGACCTCGTGCTGGCTACGCATGGCCTTCAGGCGCCGCAAGCGTTCGATCTGCTCGCTGCGCACCGCACTGTTGTCGATCCTGCGTACTTCGGTCCTGCCGTCCGGGATATCAAGTTGATACTTGTTGACGCCGACGATCACATCCGCGTTCGAGTCGATCCGCGCCTGCTTGCGCGACGCATCGTGAGCGATCTTGCGTTTGGCCCAACCCGATTCGATCGCACCGATCACGCCGCCAAGCTGATCGATCTCGTCCATGATGTGGGTGACTTCGGTAACGATATCCTGGGTCAGTGATTCCATCATGTACGATCCCGCCCAGGGATCGGCCACGCTCGGGATCTGCGTTTCCTCGCGAATGATCAACTGCGTATTGCGCGCGAGACGCGCCGAAAACTCGCTCGGCAGCGCAAGCGCCTCATCGAGCGAATTGGTGTGCAGCGATTGGGTGCCCCCGAACACGGCCGCCATTGCCTCGATTGTGGTGCGCACCACGTTGTTGTACGGCTCCTGCCGCGTCAGTGACCACCCCGAAGTCTGACAGTGCGTGCGCAGGATGCGCGAGCGTTCGCTGGCCGGATTGAACTCGTCGACGAGTTGCCACCAGAGCTGGCGGGCGGCGCGCAGTTTTGCGATCTCGAGGTAGAAATTCATGCCGACCGCAAAGAAAAAGCTGAGTCGGCTCGCGAATTCGTCGAAGGCAAGACCGCGCGCCAGCACGCTCCTCACGTACTCGCGAGCGTTAGAGAGCGTGAATGCCAATTCGACTGTCGGCGACGCGCCCGCCTCATGCATGTGGTATCCGGAGATCGAAATCGAGTTGAATTTCTTGAGGCGGGTCGCGCAGTATTCGATCACATCGGTGGTGATCCGCATCGATGGACGCACCGGATAGATATAGGTGTTGCGCACCATGAACTCTTTCAGAATGTCGTTCTGAATAGTCCCTGTCAGCGAGGATTCCGCCACGCCCTGCTCCTCAGCGGCGACGATGAAGCAAGCCATAATCGGCAGCACGGCGCCGCTCATCGTCATCGAGACCGAAATCCTGTCGAGCGGTATGCCGTCGAACAGGATCTTCATGTCCTCCACGGAGTCGATCGCGACGCCGGCCATCCCGACGTCGGCGACGACGCGGGGATTGTCCGAGTCGTAGCCGCGATGGGTCGGCAGATCGAAGGCGACCGAGATGCCGTCTGCACCGTCCCGCAGCGCATTGCGATAGAACGCGTTCGACTCCTGCGCAGTCGAAAACCCCGCGTATTGGCGGATCGTCCATGGACGCGTCGTGTACATCGTCTCGTACGGACCGCGCAGATACGGCGGCCGGCCCGGCAAGCTGTCCTGAAACGGCAGCCCCACCGTGTCCGCCGCGGTATATATCGGCTTCAGGGGGACCTCTTCCATCTCGCGCTGCAGCCTTGCGAGGTCCAGCGCCGCTGCCGGCGCGCCCGAATCTCGATTGTCAGCCATGGTGCTCCTCCAGTAGGACTCCGGGTGACGCGGCGACGCGGCTTATGCCGGCGGCCGGGCACATTCGTCGCCGGCGTCATGCTCGGCGGCCGCCCTGCCCTCCACGAGTTCGATCAGGACGCCTTCGCCGCCAAATGGAAACCGCGCGCTGGCGACGGGATGAATGAAGGCGACGCGTGTGCCGCCGGCACCGCGCCGAATCCCGCCGTCGACGAATCGCACGCCGCGTGCGGCCAGCCACGCGACGGCCGCATCGAGATCGCTGACGGCAAGGCCGATATGGTTGAGCGCGGGGCGAGTCACGTCGGGTTTGCGCGTCGGATCGAGCGTCTGCATCAGGTCGATCTCGACGGCCTCGGCGCCCGGGCCCGCGATTAGGATGTCCTCGTCCACGTTCTCGGCATCGCTGCGAAAGTGTCCGGCCATCGACAGCCCCAGCAGGCTCACCCACAGATTCGTCAGGCGCGCCTTGTCAGGCCCCCCGATCGCGACGTGATGCACGCCTAGCACCGTGAACGGCCGCGACGTCTCGCGCAGCGGTTGGACGGCCCGGTCGGTGTGGTGCCGCGCCTCGATCCCTTCCCGGTTCATGATCTCTCCTTCGTTAGCTTGTGCGCACGCCGCGTCACGGCTGTGTCGAGCGTTCGGCCCGCGACGCGGCGCTCTGGATCGCGACGTGCTTGCGCGTCGCTGCGCGTCGGGCATGGCGGTCGGCCGCCAGCGTGACGAGCAGCGCGGCCAGTTCGCACAATCCGCCGATCGCGCCGATGTTCGCCACCGAGCTGTATGCAACGATCAACGACCCCAGCGCCGCGCCGAGCGCGAAGCCGAGATAGGTAAACGACGAATTGAGCGACAGCGAGACCGGCGCGACGTCGAGGCCGGCGATGCCGATCAGCTTGGCCTGCTGGGCCGGGTTGAACGCCCAGCCGGCCGCGCCCCACGCGCCGATCGCAATCAGGATCGCGACACGCGCCGGCACGGGATCCAGATGCAACGCGCTGGCGGTCAGGCTTTCGTACGACAGCATCATCACGACCAGGCAGACGATCAGCACCTTGCCGCTGCCGAGGCGGTCGATCGCACGGCCGCTAACGAACACGCCGATGCCCGCGAATACGCCGTACAGCAGGAGCACGGCACCGACTTCCGCGTCACTGAAGCCGGGGCTACCCGTCAGGAACGGCGCGAGATACGGATAGATGGTCCAGATGCCCGTGGCCCACAAGGTCGTGATGAGCAGCGTGACCAGCACGGCGGGCTGCCGCCCGACGGCTATGCGCTGCGAGAGCGACGGCACCGACAGGCTGGCCCCGATCCCGTGCGGCAGGCCTGTCAGTACCCCGAGCGTCACGATCGCGGACAGCATGCCGATGCCGGCGAACGTCGCGCGCCAGCCGAAGTGGCCGCCGATCCACGCGCCGAGCGGCACGCCGAGAGCGACGGCGATCGTGATCCCGCCGTGGACGGTCGCGAGCGCGCGTCCACGGCGCTCCGGCGCCACAAGCGAGCCGGCGAGCGCATTCGCGCTCGGCATGTACAGGCCGGCCGACACGGCCAGCAGCACGCGCGCAGCCAGCAGCGACAAATAGCCGGGCGACGCGCAAGCCGCGAAATTGGCGGCGGTGAAGCAAAGCAGCGCGACGATCAGGAAGCGGCGCCGGCTAACGCCCGCGCTGACCGTCGTCAGGATCGGCGAGCTGATCGCATAAGAGAGCGAAAAGACGGTAACGAGTTGTCCCGCCGCCGCGAGGCTGATGGATAGGTCCTTCGCGATGATCGGCAGCAACCCGGCGAGCATAAATCCTTCGGTACCGATGGCAAAGGCGCCCAACGCCAGGAAATACAACGATGCGTTCTGCTTCAGTTCGGCGGCTGACGCCATGAAATCGTCTCCCAACTGATGAATCCGGAAAGTAGGCGCACTCCTGCGCTGCCGGCGTTCGCCCGCGTCGGCCTGGCGGCGCGACGTGGGGAAACCGGGCTGGTACGACGCCGTACCCCGATGGCGCGCGCCCGCCTACTGCACGGACGGGCACGCGTCAGGGACGTTGCTTCAGGGTGCGGTCGACGGACTGAACACGTCCTGGCCCGTCTGCACGTGGCTCCACGTGAACTGGGCGTTCGACTGCGCGAAATACCACAGCGCGGCAATGGTCGGCACCTGGTTCTGCGTGCGGCACAGACCGGACCACGACGTGATCGTGCCGTAGCTGCCCCAGTTCACCGTGAACGACACCAGCGTGACGTTGTCCTGGCCGCTCTGTGCGGGCGCCGTGTTGGTCCAGCCGACCAACGGGAAAAACTGGCCACTGGTGCCCGACGGTGACCGGTAGGTGCCGGTGATCGCACCCGTCACCGGATCGACCGACTGAATCTTCATCGTGGAGCCAAGCTGATTGCCCCACGAGCCGACCAGGTTCGCGCACGACTGCGTGCCGGCCCAAGCCGTCGCCGGCATGAAAGCGGACGCGGACAGCGCACCGACGGTCGCGAGCGATATGAGAATCTTTTTCACTTTTTTCATCTCCTTAGTCATGAATGTGCGGATTGTGTCTCCGCGCTGCCGCTCCGCACGAACGGCAGCGTTCGCCTGCAATTCGAATCCATCCGCCAGTCCCGCCCAGACGCACGACGCCGACGTCAGGCCGACTGGGCCAGCGTGAGCCGCGCAAGCACCACGTCCACCACAGCGCGGGGCGCATCCTTCATGAAGTAGTGCCCGCCATCGATCGCACCGACGTCGACCGCGCCTGTGAAGTGCCGCCGCCACGCGTCGATCTCAGCGGCCGTAACGACATGGTCATGCGTACCGGCGAGGATCGTCGCAGGCACTGTCAGCGGCGCGCGCGCCTGGTGCGCATACGAGTTCAACAATGCAATCTCGGCCCTCAGGCTGGGCAGGAAAACGTTCAGCAGTTCGCGATCTGCGAGAACCTGTTCCGGAATGCCGCGCAGACGCTTCAAGCCTTCGATAAACGCTGCATCCGGCAGGCCGGCGATGTCACCGACAGGGTTGTGCAGATGCGGCGCCGGGTACGCGGCCAGGAACAGGTGGCTCGGCGCGGGCGCCTTCGTGTCACGCAACGCATGCGCGAGACCGAAAGCCAACAGTGCGCCGAGGCTGTGCCCGTAGATCGCGTACGGCACATCGAGGCGCGGCAGCAACGCATCGCGCAGCGCGTCGACCAGCTCCGAATAGAGGGAGTGCGCCGCTTCGGCGTGACGCGGCGGCCGCCCCGGCAGTTGTAGCGCGTGCAACTCGATCTCTTCGGGGAGGTGCCGGACCCAGCTGGAAAACACCGAGCCCAAGCCGCCCAGGAACGGGATGCAGAAGATCCGCAGGCGCGGCGCGCGCGACGGTCGCGGTACGAGGAACCACTTGTCCGCGTCCACCGCGGATCGCGGCGCGACAGCGGGCTGCGCCGGTGGTACGTCGGCCGGCCCGTCCGGCGCGCCGAGCTGCTGCGTCAGAAACTCGGCGAGCGCGTCGACCGTCGGATGACGCCACAGCACCGCAGACGATAGTGGCAAGCCCAGTTCGCTCTCGATTCGGTTGCGCAGTTCAAGGCCCGTCAGTGAATCCAGCCCGGCTTGTGGAAACGTCATCGCAGACGTCAGCATGGTTTCCGGCACTCGCAGCACCGCGGCGGCATGCCGACGCAACAGGGCCTGGATTAGCTCGCGCCGCATCGCGGGCGGCGCATCCTTGAGGCGCGCCTGCGCCGCGTCGCCGCCGGATCGCGCGACGGCGCCCTCGCGCACCATGTCGAAGCGCGGCTGGAACGCCACCGCGGGCGACGCATCGAGCCAGCGCGCGGCATCGAACGGGAACACGCCGACTACGGGCTCGTCGCGCTTCATCAGCATGCCGAGGTAGCGATGCGACTCGCCGGTCGTCAGGCTGGCCGCACCGCGTTCCGCAAGGCGCGCGCCCCGCTCGCTGCGGATCGCCGCGAGCCCGGTATCCGAGAACGGCCCCCACTGGAGGCTGAGCGCCGGCAATCCCTGCGAGTGCCGCCACACGGCGAGCGCATCGAGGCACGCGTTCGCCGCGGCATAGCTCGTTTGCGATGGCGAAGGCAGCAAGGCCGCCGCTGACGAATAGAGGACGAAATGATCAAGTGCGCGCCCGGTCGTCAATTCGTGCAGGTGCCACGCGGCGTCGGCCTTCGGGCTCAGGACGCGCCGGTACGCGTCCGGCGTCTGGCGGTCTACCAGCCCGTCGTTCAGTACGCCGGCCAGGTGGTATACGCCGCGCAGCGGCCCGAACTCGGCGTCGATCGCGTCAAGCTCACGCGCGAGGTTCGCGCGCGACGCCACGTCGATCGCGAT
The DNA here is from genome assembly GCF_000960995.1 of Burkholderia glumae LMG 2196 = ATCC 33617. Classification (NCBI taxonomy): domain Bacteria; kingdom Pseudomonadati; phylum Pseudomonadota; class Betaproteobacteria; order Burkholderiales; family Burkholderiaceae; genus Burkholderia; species Burkholderia glumae. The sequence goes on from NZ_CP009433.1 coordinate 187,057, forward strand.
CGTCCGTACTTCGGCGCCCTGCTGCCGCAATTGCTCGGCCTGTGCCTGCGCCGCCGTGCCAGCAGCCGAGCGCCCCATCAGCACAATCCGCCGCACGCCGTTCTCGACCAGCCAGCCGGCAAGCGCCGCACCGAGGCCGCCGGTTCCGCCGGTGACCAGGTGGGTGCCACGCAGCAGCGGCGCGGGCCCGCCCGGCTCGGCGACGACGAGTTCGGGATCCTGCATGCTCAGCGCCAGCTTGCCGACATGCTGCGCCGCCGCCATCCGCTGAAACGCCTCGGCGGCGCGGGATACAGGAAGCACGGTGGTGGACAGCGGTGCAAGCTCGCCCCGCGCGAACGCGTCCAGCACTCGCCGGAACAGCGCGGCGAACTGCTCGGGCCGATCCCGTTGCAAGCCGGCCAGGTCGATAGCCACGAAGCGCAGCCGCTTCTTGAAGTGGCGCATCGACAGCCGGCCATCCTCGTAGATGTCGCGTTTGCCCAACTCGAGGAACCAGCCGTCGGGCGCCAGCACTCGCAGGTTCTGCTCGATCGCCGCGCCTGCGAGCGAATTCAGCACCACGTCGACTCCGCGTCCGTCGGTCGCATCGAGCGTCGCTCGCTCGAACGTCGCGTTGCGCGAGTCGAATACATGCCGCACCCCGAGCTCTCGAAGCTTCCGGCGTTTGGCCTCACTGCCGGCCGTCGCGATGACCTCCGCGCCGAGCGACAGCGCGAGTTGCACGGCCGCCAGCCCTGTGCCACCCGTCGCCGAATGGATCAGCACGCGCTGCCCCGCGCGCAGCGACGCGACATCCTTCAGCGCATACCACGCGGTCATCGATGCGATCGGCAACGCGGCCGCCTCCGCCGCCGATAGCGCGTCGGGCTGCGGCGCGACCAGTGCAGCGTCGACGCAGGCGTGGCTTGCGAAGCAGTGCGCGCCGATCGCGACCACCCGCTGCCCGACCTGCACGGTCGATACGCCCGGGCCGACGCGCGACACGACCCCTGCGCATTCGCTACCCAGTGCGATCGAGCGCTCGCCGTCGGAGAGGAAGAAGCCCATCGCACGCATCACGTCCGCGAAGTTGAGCGCGGCCGCGTCGATTTCTATCTCCACCTCGCCGGCCCGTGGCTCGACGCGCGGCGTCGCCCGTGGCTTCATCGAACCCAGCACGCCCGGTCGGTCGATCTCGACGCGATACGGGATGCCGGCCAGCCGGCCTGCCGGCTCACGTTCTGCGCCGAGTGACCGACGCACGAGCCGGCCGACCCAACGCGCTGTGCGCAGCACGACTTCCGTTTCGGCGGATCCGCCTGCGAGTTCATCGGCCAGCCGCTCCGCTTGCGTGTGCGTCTCGCCCGGATCGAGATCGATGCAGCGTACGCCCCAATCCGCATGCTCCGCCGAAAGCGCGCGCGCCAACCCCCAGAGACCGGCATCGCCTAGCGCTGCGCGGACCGGCGTAGCCTGACCGGCAACGGCCTGCGTGCCAGCCAACACGAAGTTCAGGCGCGCTGCCTCGCGGCCGTCGCATGCAGCAAGGACGGCCTGCACGACGCCGAGCGCATCGATGTTCGCCCGGATGGCCGGCTCGCCACCAACGTCGCCGGCGAGCGCGCGCTCGACGCTGTCGCCGATCCAGACGATCGAACGCGCCCTGCGGCTTCCCGACTCCACCCACGCGCGCAACTCGACCATCGGAAACGGCGTGCCGTCGCCGGGCGCCCAGCGCAGTCGCGTTGCATCGCCGAGACGCACCTGAAGCCGCTCCAGCCACGCAGCGGATGCATCGCGGCAAGCGGCGACGACCAACCAGTCGCGTGGCTCGGCCTTCGGGTCCGCCAGCAACGGCTGCTCGACCCATGCCTGGCCGTGCAGCCAGCGGCCCTGCGCGGGCAGTGCCGCATCGGCGCGATCGGGGCTCAACGCGCGCAGCCCGACGATCCGCGCCACCACTCGGCCGGCCAGATCCCACACGACCAAATCGGCCGTCGATGCATCGCCGGCGCGGGTCCGTACTCCGTGTACCCAGGCAGGCGCGCCCGCGTCGGCGGCGATCGCCACCCGCTCGACGGAAACCGGCACGCGAGCCGGCTCGTCGTGCCGACAGCCGAGCCACGCAAGCCCATGCAGGCAGGCATCGAGGTTGAATGCGTCCGGCTGCGTGGTGCCGCCGTCGGTCAGTCGCGCGACGAACTCGTCGTCCGCCCACCAGAGCCGTTCGACGCGGCGAAAACGCGGGCCGTATTGCAGGCCGGTCCGGTCGAGTGCGTCATACAGCGTCGCGCCATCCACCTCATCGCGCATGCGTGCATGCGCCTCGGCGAATCCCGGCCCGGTGCCGTCGTCCGCCGGGCCGCTCGCGCGAGTGATGCGGCCACCCGCGTGCTCGACCCAGTGATCGTCGTGCTCGCTGTCGCGACTGCTCACACGCCAGCCAGCCGCGTTGGGCGACTCGTCTATCAGCACGAGTTGCAGCGGCCGCGGCTCGGTCGCCTCGTCGGACAATGCCAGCACCTGCCGGAACACCACATCGGTGACGGCCAGATCCTCTTCCGGCCAGCGCGCCAGCGCAGCCTGTAGCGCGAGCCGCAGGAATCCCGTGCCCGGCAGGAGTGCGCTGCCGTCGACGCGATGCTGCGCGACGAGCGGATGCCCGGCGCTCAACCCGCCGTCGGCGACCAGAGTGCCGGCCTGGCCCGCGATCGTGCGGGCGGGACCCAGGATCGCGTCAGTGTGCTCATCCGCGGCCGCCGAGCGCCGATAGGAGGGCAGCGGAAATTCGACGTGCTCCCAGCTGCGCGTCGGAATTTCGGCCACGCGCCCAGGCACGCGCTCGACGTCGAGATGGGCGCCGTGTGCGAACAGCCGGCCGGCGGCCAACAGCGCCGTGCGTCCCTGCGGCGCGTCGTCGCTCATCGCACACGCAACGCGGCCATCGACGCCCGCCTGCGCCAGCGCATCCTCGATGGAGGCGCTCAGGGCCGGACGGGGAGAGATCTCAAGAAACAGCCGGTAGCCGCGCGCGATCAGTTTTTCGAGCGTCGGGTAGAGCAGCACCGGTTGCCGGAGATTGGCCGCCCAGTAGTCGGGCGTCAGCGTCGCGCCGTCGATCGCGTCGCCGGTCACCGTCGAATACAACGGGATCTCCGCCGCACGCGGCGAGATAGTGGCCAGCGCGGCCTTCAGCGGCGCGAGCAGCGGCTCCATGAAGGCGCTGTGCGATGCGTAGTCGACCCGCAGTCGGCGGCAGAACACGCCGCGCGCCTGCCACGCTCCGACGAGCGCATCGATCTCGGTTTCGGTGCCGGACACCAGCGTCGACTCCGGGCCGTTGCTGGCAGCGAGGGTCACGGCGCGGCCCTCGGCCGCGACCAGCGCCTCGACCTGCGCGCGGCTCATCGCGAGCATCGCCATTGCTCCGCCCTTCGCCGTCACGCCGAGACGGCTGCGCTCGCACATGATGCGCGCGGCATCGTCGATCGACAGTGCGCCGGCCACGGCGGCCGCGCTCACCTCGCCCATGCTCTGTCCGACGACCGCGTCGAAGCGCACGCCGAGCGCACGCAGATGCGCGGCCAGCGCGACCGCGACCGAAAACAGCAGCGGCTGGACGGTGGCCGCGTCAAGCGCCGCAAAAGCCGCTTCGCCGGCGGCAAGCGCGTCGCGCATCAGGCGCCCCGAATGGCGCTCGACCGCTTGCGCGCACTCGTCGAACGCCTGGGCGAACGCGGCGCTCGTCGTAACCAGTTCGCGTCCCATCCCGACCCATTGCGCGCCCTGCCCGGAAAACACCGCGACCACGCCGCGCTCGCCGGGTAGCCGCTCGCCGCGCACCACCTCCGCGGCCACCGCGCCGTCCGCAAACGCGTTCAGCTGCGCCGCGAGTTCAAGCCCATCGCCGCCCGCGACCGCGATGCGCAGCGCGCCGGGATTGCGCCGCGCACGCGCGGTGTGGCAAAGCTCGCGCCACTGCGCGGGCGCATCGGTGAGGCGGCGCGCGAAGCGCCGCGCCTGGTCGCGCAACCCGGCCTCCGAGGAGGCACTCAGGAACACGGCATCTACATCGCCAGGCAGAGGCGCCGCGGGTTCGGCGCGCGGCGCTTGCTCGACGAGCGCGTGCGCGTTCGTGCCACTGAAGCCGAACGAGCTGACGGCCGCGATCCGGCTTCCGGACGGGTTGAGCGGAAATGGCGTGAGCGCCGTTGGCACCTGCAGCCGCTCGGCCTCCCAGTCAAAATGCGGATTGAGTCCGTTCAGGTGCAGGTTCGGTGGAATCGTCGCATGCCGCAGCGCGAGCACCGCGCGTAGCAATCCAGCCAGCCCTGCGCCCGCTTCGAGGTGACCGATGTTGGTCTTCGCCGAGCCGACCCACAGCGGTAACGCCCGGTCGATGCCGTAGGCCGCGGCCGCGGCGGAGAGTTCGATCGGATCGCCCAGTTCGGTCCCGGTGCCGTGCGCCTCCAGATAGCCGACGTCGTTCGGGCTCAGCTTCGCGCGCGACAGGCAGATGCGCAGCAGTTCGGTCTGCGCGAGTCCGTTCGGCGCGGTGAGCCCGTTGCTGCGCCCGTCCTGGTTGAGTGCCGTCTCGCGCACCGACGCGAGGATACGATCGCCATCGCGCAGCGCATCCCCGAAACGCTTCAGGACCAGCACGACGCAACCTTCGCCGCGCACATAGCCGTCCGCGTCGGCCGAGAATGCACGGCACCGGCCACTCGGCGACAGCGCATTGAGCTTCGCGAGCGCTACCGAGGATTCCGGGCCGGCGCTCACATGCACGCCGCCCGCGAGCGCGATGCGCGTCTCGCCCTTGCGCAGTGCCTGGCATGCCAGGTGCAGCGCGACCAGCGACGACGAGCAGGCGGTGTCAATGCTGAGCGCCGGCCCCTGGAAGCCGAACGTATAGGCGAGCCGCCCGGACGCAGTCGCGAGCGACGCGCCGGTTGCCGAGTAGGTGTCGGCCGACTCGGTCGCGAACCGATGCACGAAATCGTTCGCGCAGATCCCGACATAGACGGCGGTGTCGCTACCGCGCAAGCCATCAATGTCCAGTCCCGCATGGTCGAGCGCCTCGTAAGACACTTCCAGCAGTTGACGCTGTTGCGGCTCCATGCGTTCAGCTTCGCGCGCGGAGAGGCCGAACGCGGCCGGATCGAAACGGTCCGCGCCGTCCAGCACCGCCATCGCGTCGCTGTAGATCTTGCCCGCCGCGTTGCGATTCCGGTCGAACAGGCCCGTAGCGTTCCAGCGCGTTTCCGGCAGTCCGGATACCGCATCGCCGCCGCCTGCCAGCAACGTCCAGTAACTCTCGAGATCGACGACGCCGCCGGGCAGCCGGCAAGCCGCCCCGACGATCGCGATCGGTTCCGAGCGCTCGCGCTCGACCGCCTCCAGCTTGAGCCGGCTACGTTCGAGCGCCGATAGCGCGCGCAACAACGAAGAATCAGCACCTGATGCCGTCATTACAGATGTCCTTCCAATGCAGAGATTTCCCGTTCGAGCCGAGCGACCAGTTCATCGGCGGACAGGTCGGTCCGCGTGCCCGGCGCAGCGTCGCGCACATCTCGCGTGGGCGGTGCCGCCGCGGCCGCCGCAGCCGCCTTGCCCGGCTCCTCCGCCAGGGCGATGAGATGCGCGGCCAGCGCCTCGATGCTCGGGTAATCGAACGCGATCGTCGGCGCCAGGCGCCGCCCCGTGAGCGCACATAACTCGTTGCGCAGCTCCATCGCCATCAGGGAATCGAGGCCCAGCTCGCGCAACGGCATCTGCACGTCGAGCCGGGTCGACGGCCGGGTGCCCGTCACCTTGCGCACCGCCTGCTCGACCAGCACGCGCGGATCGACGTCGCGCCGGCGCGCACCGTCCGTCGGCGACAGCGCGGCTGGAGGATTGCTCACGTCCGCCAACAGCGACGGGCGCACGGCGCGTGCTTGTGCGACCGTCGTCCAGTTAGCCGCGATCACCGCGACCTGGCTATCGGGCGCGTTCAGCAGCCGCATCAGGCTGGCCATGCCGCTTGCCGGTTTCAGCAGGAACTGACCTTGCGTGCGCAGCCGGCGCAGCGCGGCGGCTTCCATCGCGCCCGCCATGCCGGCCCCGCTCCAGCCGCCCCAATTGACGGCCAGGGCGGGCAAGCCGAGGCGGCGACGGGACTGAACCAGTGCGTCGAGATAGCCGTTGGCCACCGCATAGTTGCCCTGGCCAGCCGCGCCGAGCACCGACGCGATCGATGAGTAGACGACGAAGAAGTCCAGCGACGCACGACGGGTCCGCTCGTGTATCAAGCGCGCGCCCTCCGCCTTGGGCGCGATCACGCTGCCGTAGCGCGACGCGCCAAGTGCGCTCAACGGCGCGTCATCGAGCGTACCGGCGGCATGCAACACGCCTCGCAGCGGCGGCCAGTCGTCCGCGAGTGCGGCGAACAGACTGTCGACATCCGCTTCGGCACCGATGTCTGCAGGCGTCCAGCCGCACCGTACGCCGTGCGCCGACAGGTATTCGAGCAACGAATCAAGCGCGGTACTGCGGGTTCGGGAGGTCAACATCAGGTGCCGGGCGCCATGCTCGACCAACCATCTCGCGGCTTCCCTGCCGAGGGCACCACTGGCGCCCGTGACGAGGTAGGTCGCGCCGGCCGGCAACATGTCGCTGCTGTCGTCGGCGACGCGCAGCACCACCTTGCCCACGTGACGGCCCTGCGCCATCGTGCGAAACGCCGTGCGCGCTCCGTGCAGCGGATGGATCGTGCGCGGCAGCGGCTGCAACTCACCACGCGCAAACATCGCCTGCAGTTCGCCGAACAGCGCCTCGATTCGATCGCTCGGCACATCCGCGATGTCGAACGACAGGTAGCGTGCGCCCGGATGATGCGCGGCGACGCGCTCCGGCGACCAGATCTCCGCCTTGCCCATTTCCAGGAAGACGCCCGACGGGCCGAGCGCGCGCAGGCTTTCCGGGATAAAGTCGCCGGTCAATGCATTGAGCACGGCATCGACGCCGCGGCCGCCGGTGCTCGCGAGAATCTCGTCGGCGAAGCCCAGGCTGCGCGAATCGAAGCGATGCTCGACGCCCAGTCGCTCAAGCACGCCACGCTTGGCCGCGCTCGCGGTAGCGAACACCTGCAGCCCCATCTGTTGCGCGAGCTGGACTGCCGCGAGGCCGACACCGGTGGCAGCAGCGTGAATCAGGATGCGCTGGCCCCGCGCGAGGTCGCCGAGCGTCGTCAGCGCGTAGTGTGCAGTCAAGAACGCGACGGGCACGGTGGCCGCTGCGTCGAACGACCAGTCGTCGGGTATCCGCGCCACGTAGTGGGCATCGACGACCGCGTGCGACGCGAAGCTCCCGTCGGCCATCGCCATCACGCGGTCGCCGATCCGTAGCGCCGTCACGCCGTCGCCGATCGCGGTAATGACGCCGCTCAACTCGCCACCGATTCCGTTCGCGCTCGCCGGCAGCTTGCCGAGCACGCGCAAGACGTCGCGGAAATTGAGACCGGCGGCGCGCACGGCGATCGCGACCTGGCCTCGTCCCGGCCGCGGCGTCTCGCAGGCGACCAGCGCCAGCGAATCCAGTCGGCCATCGGCCGCTGCCGCGAGTCGGTACGACGCCGCGAGCGGCGCGTCCAGGCGATCCTCGCCGGCGGCAGCCCGCAGCCGCAGCGCATAGCGGCGCGCGCGCAGGCATACATCGGTCTCGCCGTCGGTGCGCCACAACTCCGGCCACAGCGCGTCCGCCGCCGCGTCGTCCGGCAGAGCGCGTGCCAGATCGACATTGGTACAGCGCAGGTCGGGATACTCGACCGCGATCGTGCGGCCAAGCGCCGCGATCGCCCCGGCCGCCGGCACGCCCGGCTCCGATTCGTCGGCCGGCGACCACGCGCCCGCGGTCACGAGCCAGAGCTTGAACCCGGTTGCCAGCGGCGCAGCGGCAAGTGCAACGGCCAATGCGCCGACGCGTGCGGCCACGCCGGCGAGCGCCGTGCCGCCCGCCGCAACGTCCAGCTCCGGCACGATGCGCAGCGCGCCGCGCAACGGACCAGGCACGTCGCGCAATGCCGCGGCGATCACATCACTGTCCGCGGCCTCGTCGACGCGCACGAGCGTCGCGCCGGCGCCGCCGCGCGCGAATCTGGCTTCGAGCGCCGCACAATGCGCGGGTGTGCCCACCAGCAGCCAGACGCCTGCCGGATCGTCCGGCCCGACGGCGGCATCGACCGGCGTCCATTCGATCACGTGCTCGGTCGGTTCCCCCGCCTCAGGCGCCGCGTCGAGGGGCGGTTTCGCGAGGCGGCGCAGCGTCATGCCGCGCACCTCCATCACTGTCTCGCCGTCGTTCGCGAAGAGACGCAGCGTTGCGCGGATCGTGTCCGGCCGCGTGCCGCCATCCCGCTCCAGCCAGACCGCCACCCGCGACGCGGCAAACGGCCGGGCGTCGCGCAACAGGACGACCTCGTCGAACGCGAGCGGCACGAAGGCCCCGTCGAGCAGCTGATAGACGAGGCACGCGGCGGTCGCCTGGAGCGCGGCGTCGAGCAGGCCGGGATGTACCGGGAGCCCGTTTGTCGTTCCCTGGTCGACCAGGGTCGCCTCGGCGCGACGCGCGCCGTGACGCACGTCGGCGAGCGCCTCGAAACTGCCGCCGTAGCCCAACCCGCGCTGCGCGAATTGCGCACGCAGCGCACCGCCGCTCAGTTGCCCGACGAGCGCATCGGTGGCGGCATCGAGCGGCGGCGCACTGGCTTCACGCGAGAGCTGCGTCAGCTCGCCGCGTGCATGCTCTATCCAGCCCGCTTCGATGCCTCCGGCGGCGCCTCGACTGTGGATCGCGAAGCGCCGCGCACCGCTCGCCGACGCGGAGACGACCAACTGGATGACCCGTGTCTCGTCGTCTGCGAGGCGCAGCGGCGCACTCAACACCACGTCTCGCACGCCCGTCGCGACACCGTCGCCCAACACATCGCACGCTGCGAGCGCC